>JAFLEC010000030.1 GCA_017302095.1 Lysobacterales bacterium
GAAGCTGTTCACGGCGTCACCACTGCCCGCTCAGAACAGGTCGCCGGGCGGCGTCCGCGCCGGCTCGCGCGCATCGGCCAGCCGCGCGATCCGCGCGTGGTGCGCGACCAGGTCGGCGCGCTCGGCCACGAAGATGCCCATCTGCCCGACCTTGAACTCGACCCAGGCCAGCGGCAGCTCGGGCAACAGGCGCACCAGCGCCTGCTCGGCCTCGCCCACCTCGCACACCAGCAGGCCGTCCTGCGACAGGTGCAGCGGGGCGTCGCGCATGATCCGCAGGGCGATGTCGAGGCCGTCGTCGCCGGCGCGCAGGCCCAGTTCGGGCTCGTGCGCATACTCGCGCGGCAGGGCGTCGGTCTCGTCGTTGGTGACGTAGGGCGGATTGGTGACGATCAGGTCGTAGTGTTCGCCCTGCAGGCCGGAGAACAGGTCCGACTTCACCAGCCGCAGGTTCTGCACGTGCAGGCGGGCCTCGTTCTCGCGCGCCAGCGCGAGCGCGTCGTCGCTGATGTCGGCGCCGTCCACGTGCCAGTCCGGGTTGTGGTGCGCCATCGCGATGGCGATGCAGCCCGAGCCGGTGCACAGGTCCAGCGCGCGGCGCACCTCGCGGTCGCCCAGCCAGGGCTGGAAGCCGGCCTCGATCATTTCCGCGATCGGCGAGCGCGGCACCAGCGCGCGCGGGTCCGACTTGAAGCTCAGGCCGGCGAACCAGGCCTCGCCGGTCAGGTAGGCGGCCGGGATGCGCTCCTCGATGCGGCGCAGGAACAGGCCCAGCACGTCTTCCTTCTCGGCCTCGGTGACGCGCGCGTTGCCGTAGGCCGGCGGCAGGTCGTGCGGCAGGTGCAGGGCATGCAGGGTGAGCTGGGTGGCTTCGTCCAGCGCGTTGTCGTAGCTGTGCCCGAACGTCAGCCCGGCCGCGTTGAACCGGCTCGCGCCGTAGCGGATCAGGTCGATGATCGTCTGCAGTTCCTGGGACATGGGGGCACGCGTGCGCGGGTCGGCGCCGAAGTATAGCGGCGACGGCCCGGTATCATGGCGCGTCGTCCACTCCGCCCCATCGCCGATCGCCATGTCGAAATCCGCTTCCCGCCGCCGCGCCTGGCTCGCAGTCGTCGTGTTGGCCGCCGCAGGCCTGGGCCTATGGGCCTCCCAGCACTACCACGCCGCGCCAACCGCCCCGGCATTGCCCGCGGTGAAGAGCGCCACCTTGCTGCCCACCCCGCGCGTGCTCCCGGCGTTCACCCTGGAGCAGTCCGACGGCACCCCGCTGACGGCGCAGGAGCTGAAGGGTCATTGGACCCTGGTCTTCATCGGGTTCACCCATTGCCCCGACGTCTGCCCGACCACGCTGGCCGAGCTGTCCGGCGCACAGAAGCAGTGGGTGTCGATCCCGGACGCAACGCGTCCACGCGTGCTGTTCGTGTCCGCGGATCCGGAACGCGACACGCCCGCCCTGGTGGGTCAGTACGCGCATGCCTTCCACCCGGATTCGCTCGCGGCCACCGCGCCGTTGCCACAGATGGAAGCCTTCGCGCGCTCGCTTTCGCTGGTGTTCATGAAGGTACCCGGCAAGAGCGGCCAGGCCGACGACTACACCCTCGACCATTCCGCTGCCGTGGTCCTGCTCGACCCGCAGGCGCGGATGGCCGGCGTGATCCAGCCGCCGTTCGACGTCAAGGCAATCGCCACCGACCTGCAGGCGCTGACCAAGGCCGCACCGTGAGCCCGCTGACCGCCCTCACCTACGTCCTGCCGCACCGGCTGCTGTCCGCCGCCGCGCGCCGCCTCGCCTACTCGACCCATCCCGCGGTCAAGCAATGGCTGATCGACACGGTGACACGCAAGTTCGGCGTCGACCTCGCCGAGGCCGCGCAGCCGGATCCCACGGCCTATCCCAGCTTCAATGCCTTCTTCACCCGCGCGCTCAAGCCCGGTGCGCGCGTGCCGGATCCCGACCCCGCCGCCCTGCTGATGCCGGCCGACGGCCATGTCAGCCAGTGCGGCCCGATCATCGACGGCCGCATCTTCCAGGCCAAGGGCCAGGGCTTCACCGCCGGCGAACTGTTGGGCAGCGAGGCCGATGCCGCGCCGTTCGCGGATGGCCTGTTCGCGACGATCTACCTGTCGCCGCGCGACTACCACCGCGTGCACATGCCGTGGACCGGGACCCTGCGCGAAACCGTGCACGTGCCGGGCCGGCTGTTCTCGGTGGGCACCGACGCCGTGGCCAGCGTGCCGCGCCTGTTCGCCCGCAACGAGCGCCTCGTCTGCCACTTCGATACCGAATTCGGGCCGATGGTGCAGGTCATGGTCGGTGCGTTGCTGGTCTCGGGCGTGGAAACCGTGTGGAGCGGCGAGGAGATCCCCGCCTACGGCGACGCCATCACCCGCAAGGACTACCGCGGCCGCGGCATCGTGCTGGAACGCTTCGCGGAAATGGCCCGCTTCAACTACGGCAGCACGGTGATCGTGCTGTTGCCGAAGGGTGCCGCCACGCTGGCGGCCTCGCTGGTCGCGGAAGCCCCGGTGCGGCTGGGACAGCGGCTGGCCACCCGCGGCTGACCCACCCCGCGCGACGCCCGGACGAGGTCAGCCTTCGCAGCCCTTCAGGCTGAGGCTCTGGCCGGGCCTGACCGCGTACTTCGGCGCCTTCAGCTTGTTGGCCTTGGCCAGGTCGCCGACGTCGCATTTGTACTTGCGCGCGATGGTGGTCAGGTTCTCGCCGCGCTGGACCTTGTGCGTCCGCGGCTTGGCCGGCTTCGGCGGCGGAGGCGGCACCGCATCCGTGGCCGGGGCACCGGCACCCTCGCCTGCGCCGGCCGGCGTCGGCGGGCCCACCCGCACCAGTGCCGACTGCACATTGCTGGCCACCAGCTGCTCGGCCAACTGCAGGCGCTGGCCGCGCGTGCAATGGCGCTCGTACAGGCGCGCGATCCAGGTGGTCGCGCCGAGCACGGTGCCCGCCGGCATGCTGCTGTCGGGTTCCCAGCGCGGGTTGAGGTTGCGCAGCGCGCGCATGTAACCGTCGCGCGAGCCGGCGTTGCCCAGGCAGATCGTCAGTTCGTACAGCGAGGCCGGCTGCGCCAGGCGAATGCTGGCCTGGCGGGTGTACACCCGCGGCCAGGTGATCCCGTAATCGCGCGGATGCAGGTACAGCCACGCGGCGGCGATCACCATCGGCACGTAGTCCTTGGTTTCCGCCGGGAACTGGTTGTAGACGTCGATGTCCCAGAAGCTGCGGCCGCCGCTGGACTGGTAGACGCGCAGCGCGCGGCCTTCGCCGCCGTTGTATCCGGCCAGCGACAACTCGATGCTGTTGCCGAGCTGGGCCATGCGTTCTGTCAGGTACTGCGCGGCGGCATCGGCGGAGGCGCGCGGGTCGTAGCGGGTGTCGAAGCCGGTGCCGTCGTTGCCCAGGCCGAAGCGTCGGCCGGTCGCCGGCATGAACTGCAGTGGGCCGACCGCGCCGGCGCGCGAGCCGACATGGACCTTGCCGTTGGACTCCTTGGCCATGATCCCGAACAGCAGCGCCTCCGGCAGGCCGTGGCGGCGGAACGCGGGCGACATCTGCTGCTGCAGGTAGCGGTAGTTCTCGTAGCTGTCCATCAGCGACGGGCGCATGTCGGTCAGCCAGCGGCGGATGCCGGCCTGCACCGCCGGGTTGAACTGGACCATCTTCACGAAGCGCTGGCCCTCCTCGCTCAGCAGCGAGGCGGCATCCGCGTTCGCCGGCACCTCGGCGTCGGCAAGGTCGCGTTCGTCGATCGGGTCCTCGCCTTCCTCGCCCTCGCCGGTGTCCTGCGGGGTGGCCTCCAGCAGCCGCTCGTAGGTGGACAGCATCGGCGCCAGCGCGCAGCCCTTCTGCTTCGCGCAGGCCTCGACCACGGCCTTGATCTCGCCCAGTGCGGCGGTGGCGGCGGCTGCACCGGCTTCCTCGTCCTCGGCCAGCTGGGCATCGCGATAGCGCTTCTCGGCGGCGTCGAGGCGGGTTTGCAGGGCCTTCACCGCCGCCTCGTCGCGACGCGACAGCGCCTGCGCATCGGGAGCGGCCAGTGCCGCGGACAGGACCAGGACGAACGCGGCGACAGCCGGCAACGGACGGAAAGGCATCAAGGCTCGCGGGGACGACGTGGGAAGCCCGCAGGGTAGCCGTCGGCGACGCCGGGGGGCAACCCGCGGGCATCGCATAGAATCGGGTGCACGCATTCATCGCCCCGGGACGCCCATGGACCCCATTTTCGTCGGCAAGGCCATCACCACCGAAACCAGCGGCAACGTCGTGTTGCTGCCGAAGTACGGCAACCGCCATGGCCTGGTCGCTGGCGCCACCGGCACCGGCAAGACGGTGACCCTGATGACCCTGGCCGAAGGCTTCAGCCGGATCGGCGTGCCGGTGTTCCTGGCCGACGTGAAGGGCGACGTCGCCGGCCTGGCCGTGCCGGGCGCACCCAGCGAGAAGCTGCAGGCGCGGATCGCCCAGTTGGGGATGGCCGACTACCGCAACGAGGCCGCGCCGGTGGTGTTCTGGGACCTGTGGGGCAAGTCCGGGCACCCGGTGCGCACCACGGTCAGCGAAATGGGGCCGACCCTGCTCGGCCGCATCCTGGAGCTCAACGACACCCAGTCCGGCGTGCTCGACATCGTGTTCAAGCTGGCCGACGACCGCGGCCTGCTGCTGCTCGACCTCGAGGACCTGCGCGCCCTGCTCGGCCTGATCGCCGAGGAACGCAAGGACATCAGCACCTCGTACGGCCTGGTCAGCACGCAGTCGATCGGTGCGATCCAGCGCGCCCTGCTGCGGCTGGAGCAGGAAGGCGCCGACCTGTTCTTCGGCGAACCCGCGCTCGAGCTCTCCGACCTGATGCGCACCACCACCGACGGCCGCGGCGTGGTCAACATCCTCGCCGCCGACCAGCTGATCCTGAAGCCGAAGCTGTATTCCAGCTTCCTGCTGTGGCTGCTGTCGGAGCTGTTCGAGACCCTGCCGGAAGTCGGCGACCTCGACAAACCGAAGCTGGTGTTCGTGTTCGACGAGGCCCACCTGCTGTTCGACGACGCGCCGCCCGCGCTGCGCCAGCGCATCGAGCAGGTGGTCCGCATCATCCGTTCCAAGGGCGTGGGCGTGTACTTCTGCTCGCAGTTCCCGGACGACGTGCCGGACGAGATCCTCGGCCAGCTCGGCAACCGCTTCCAGCATGCCCTGCGCGCCTTCACCCCGCGCGACCAGAAGGCGGTCAAGACCGCCGCCGAGACCTTCGTCGCCAACCCGGCGCTGGACGTGGCCAAGGCGATCGGGCAACTGGGCGTCGGCGAGGCGCTGGTGTCCACGCTGCAGGACAAGGGCGTGCCGATGCCGGTGGAACACACCCTGGTCGCGCCGCCGCGTTGCCGGATGGGCGCGATCACCGACGCCGAACGCATGCAGGTGCGCGCCGGCAGCCCGGTGGGGATGAAGTACGACACCCGCATCGACCGCGATTCGGCCGCCGAACTGCTGGCGAAGAAGGCCGAGGCCAAGGCCGCGGAGGCGCAGGCCCCGCAGGCGAAGGAGGCCGGGAAGGGCGAAGACGGCGGCGGCATCGGCGGCGCGTTCCACGATTTCCTGTTCGGTTCCACCGGTCCGCGCGGCGGCAAGCGCGACGGCGTCGTCCAGCAGGTCGCGCGCAACGAGGCGCGGCGCCTGGGCACGCGCGTGCTGCGCGGGGTGCTCGGCGGGATCTTCGGCGGCAAGCGCTGAGCGGGATCCGATGGGACGCTGGCGTCAGCCCGCGGAGGGCAGCACCGCGCTGATCACCCGCGCCGGCCACGACCGCCTGAAGGCCGAGCTGGACGAGCTGTGGCGGGTGCGCCGGCCGGAGGTGGTGAAGGCCTTGGCCGCCGCCGCCGCCGAGGGCGACCGCTCGGAGAACGCCGAGTACACCTACCGCAAGAAGCAGCTGGGCGAGGTCGACCGCCGCGTGCGCTACCTCAGCAAGCGGCTGGAGGCGCTGAAGGTGGTCGACACCGCGCCGGCGGATCGCGCAGCGGTGTTCTTCGGCGCCGAGGTCGAACTGGAGGACGTGGCCAGCGGGACGCAGGTGCGCTACCGGATCGTCGGCCCCGACGAAACCGACCCGAAGCTGGGCTGGATCAGCATCGACGCCCCGCTCGCCCGCGCCATGCTGAAGAAGCGCGTGGACGACGAATTCGAGGCGCCGCTGCCCGGCGGCACGCTGCGGTACGCGATCATCGACGTGGGATACCCGGACGCGTGAGCGGCGCCTCGCAGATCAACCGAGGTCGTTGACTTCCGGCGTGCCCGCGGCGGCCTCGTCGTCCGGCGGCGCCTGCCGCGCGACCTTGGCCAACGCGACGTAGCGCTTGCGGAACTCGTCGAGCTCGCGCTCCTCCAGTTCCTCGAGGTCCAGCAGCGCGTTGTGGGCACCGCGGGTGCTGCGGATCAGCTCGTCCAGCTTGAGCTGGATCGCCTCGGTGTCGCGGTTCTGCGAGTTCTGGATCAGGAACACCATCAGGAAGGTGACGATGGTGGTGCCGGTGTTGATCACCAGCTGCCAGGTATCGCTGAATCCGAACAGCGGCCCAGTCAGGATCCACGCCAGCACGGCCAGCAAGGCGAGCAGGAAGCCCAGCGGGCGCCCGGTAGCGCGCGAAGCCCACTTGGCGAGGCGGTTGATCGCGTGGGAAGCGGACGGCATGGCAGGCTCCTGTGTGGCGGCCTGCAGTATGCGCGCGCCGCTCAGGCGTTGTATTCGACCTCGCCGTAGAGGTCGTGTTCGTCGCTGCCCATGATCCGCACCATCGCGAATTCACCGGGCACCAGCCCGGCCTCGCGGCCGTCCTGCACCTGTACAAGGCCGTCGATCTCCGGTGCATCCGCCATCGAGCGGGCGATGGCCAGCTCGCCGTCGATGGCGTCCACGATGACCTGCTGCACGCTGCCGACCTTGGCTTCGAGGCGCGCGGCGGAAATCGCCGCCTGCCGCTCCATGAAGCGGGCCAGGCGCTCCTGTTTCACGTCTTCGTCGACGGGGTCCGGCAGGTCGTTGGCCTTCGCGCCTTCGACCGGCGAATACGCGAACGCGCCGACGCGATCCAGCTGCGCTTCGTCGAGGAAGTCCAGCAACTCCTCGAACTCCTGCTCCGTCTCGCCGGGGAAACCGACGATGAAGGTACTGCGGATGGTCAGCTCCGGGCACATCGCGCGCCAGCGCTGGATCCGCTCCAGGGTCTTGTCCACCGCGCCCGGGCGCTTCATCAGCTTGAGCACGCGCGGGCTGGCGTGCTGGAACGGGATGTCGAGGTACGGCAACAGCTTGCCGTCCGCCATCAGCGGGATCACGTCGTCGACGTGCGGGTACGGATAGACGTAGTGCAGGCGCGTCCACACGCCGAGTTCGGACAGGCCTTCGCACAGGGCCTTCATGCGGGTCTCGTACATCCCGGTCCGCCACAGCTTCGGGGCGTACTTCAGGTCGACGCCGTAGGCGCTGGTGTCCTGCGAGACCACCAGCAGTTCGCGCACACCGCCGCGCACCAGCTTCTCGGCCTCGCGCAGCACCTCGTCCACCGGACGCGACACCAGGTCGCCACGCATCGACGGGATGATGCAGAAGCTGCAGCGGTGGTTGCAGCCCTCGGAAATCTTCAGGTAGGCGTAGTGTTTGGGCGTCAACTTCAGGCCGTAGTCCGGCAGCAGGTCGACGAACGGGTCGTGCTTCGGCGGCAACGCCGCGTGCACCGCGTCCATGACGCTCTGGTAGTCCTGCGGGCCGCTGATCGACAGCACGCCCGGATGGGCCTCGCGGATCACCTCGCTGCGCTTGCCCAGGCACCCGGTCACGATGACCTTGCCGTTCTCCGCCATCGCCTCGCCGATCGCGTCCAGCGACTCGACCACCGCGGAGTCGATGAAGCCGCAGGTGTTCACCACCACCACGTCGGCATCGTCGTAACGGTTGACCAGGTCATAGCCCTCGACCCGAAGCTGGGTGAGGATGCGCTCGGAGTCGACCAGCGCCTTCGGGCAGCCGAGGCTGACGAAGCCGACCTTGGGATTGGAAAGGGACATGCACCGGTACCGCGAAAAGGTGCGAAATTATACGCCCCCACCCCGCCGCACCCGCCGGAGGACGCCATGGGCGACTGGATCCCGCTCGATACCGCCGCCGGACCGGTCAGCGCCTGGTTGGCCCGTCCCGGGAAGCCGCCACGCGGCGCGGCGATCGTGCTGCAGGAGATCTTCGGCGTGAACCCGCACATCCGTTCGGTCGCGGATGGATTCGCGCACGAGGGCTACCTGGCGTTGGCACCCGCCCTGTTCGACCCGGTCGAGACCCGGGTTGAACTGGACTACGACGATGCCGGGACCGAACGCGGCGTGGCGCTGCGCAATGCAGTGGGCTTCGAACGCGCGGTGCAGGTAGTCGAGGCCGCCGCCGTGTTCCTGCAGCGTGCCGGGTTGCGGGTCGGCGTGGTCGGCTACTGCTGGGGCGGGAGCGTCGCCTTCCTCGCCAATACCCGCTTGGGACTCCCTGCCGTCAGCTATTACGGCGCCCGGACGACCCCCTTCCTGGGCGAGCCCGCACGCGCGCCAATGATGTTCCACTTCGGGTCGGAGGACGCCAGCATCCCGCCTGGGGCGATCGCGCTGCATCGCGAACGGCAACCGGCTGCGCAGGTCTTCGTGTACCCAGGCGCCGGCCATGCATTCAACCGCGACATCGACCCTGCGCACTCCGATGCAGGCAACGCCGCGCTGGCACGCACGCGGACCCTGGCCTTCCTCGCGGAGCACGCGTCATGACCGCCTGGCACCTGCATCCGCAACTGGCCGAGGACACCGTGCCGGTGGCCGAGCTGCCCTTGTGCGAGGTGCGGCTGATGGACGATGCCAACCACCCGTGGCTGGTGCTGGTGCCGCGGGTGGCGGACATCACCGAGATCATCGACCTCGATCCGGCCCAACGCAGCCAGCTCACGGCGGAGATCGACATCACCTGCCGCGCGCTGAAATCCCTGTTCAAGCCCGACAAGCTCAATGTCGCCGCGCTGGGCAACCTGGTGCCGCAGTTGCACGTGCACGTCATCGCGCGCTATCGCGACGACATCGCCTGGCCGCGGCCAGTGTGGGGTGCGGCCAATGCCCGCCCCTACCCGCCGGAAGCGCTGGTGGAGCGGGTGGCGGCGTTGCGCGCCCTGCTGCCGGGATGACCCGGCACGCAGCGGATCAGCCGCGGACGACCTTGGTGCCCGCGATCAGGTCGTGGCCGCAGCGGCGGTCCGCGCGGAAGATCAGCAGCACGTTCACGATCCCGAGCAGCGGCCCGACGAACGGCACGTTGCCCGCCATCTGCACCGGGAAGTAGCGCAGGCCGAGGAGCCTGCCGACGGGCGGCTTGTTGCCGGACATGTCGACGATGCGGATCTTGAGGAACTTCTTGCCCCAGGTCTGGCCGCTCGCGTTGAGCGGCATGAACTGGACCGCAGCGAACACGCCGAAACCGACCAGCGCCCACATCAGGGTCGTCCCGAAACCGACCTGCCCGGCATTCGCCAGCGCCGTCTCCCAGTACCCGCCCAGGAACATCGTGGGCAACAGGAGCGCGAGCAGGATGATCGTGTCGATGATCGCCGCGCCCAAGCGCGTCCCGCGATCCGCCAACTCGCCATCGGCGATTTCGGCCACCACGGCATCCGGCGTGCGATACGGATTCTGGTCTTCCATGCTGTTCTCCCCGAATGTGGATGATGTCGGCCCGACGCGGGCCGCTGCACGGACGGCCTCCCCGGCCATCCACGTGCGCAATCGAGTCTCTCAGGTTTTCGGCCCGGGTGCAGGCCTGTGCATCTTGAACACCCGGCGGATCGCACCGGAATCGGCTAGGCTGCACCTCGTGCGCCGGGGGGCGCACCGGGGACAACCGATTCCACTCTTCCAAGGCGGGCCTGCATGCTGTTGCGCCGCGTCGTCGCCCATGCTCGCAGGCAGGACTGGATGGCCATCGCCATCGAGTTCGTGTTGCTGGTGCTGGGTGTGTTCCTGGGCATCCAGGTCGCAAACTGGAACGTGGCGCGCGAAGCCAGGCAGAAGTCCCGTGCGTTGGGCGCGCAATGCGGCGATCGCATCAGCACCCCCTGCAACTACGCGACCATCCACGGCAATCTCGATTACCCCTGCCGCACGGGTCTGCCTGCCGAGGTCATCGCCGACGCCGCGCGCGCGCTGCGTTCGGATCCGGACATGCTGTGGTTCCTGCCACTGGGCATCGCCGACCTTGAAACCCGGATCTTCGACCTGACCAACAACAACCGCAGCGTCATGGAGAACTTGCGCACCATCGCCGGGGCGCCGCGGTGAGCGGGCCGGAGGCGGACGCCGCTGGTTCCGCACGCCGCTCGCGCTGGCGGCGCTTCTCGCCCTCGATGGGCTGGCGCGCCTTCTGGAGCGAGATCGTGATCGTGGTGCTGGGCGTGGTCATCGCGCTGGCCGCGAACGAAGCCGTGCAGGAATGGACCTGGCGCAACAAGGTCAAGGATGCCGAAGTGCGCCTGCAGGGCGACATCGCCTGGGCGTTCCTGTGGGCGGCCGAAAAGTACGCCAGCCAGCCCTGCGTCGATGCGCAGCTGGCGGCGCTGGCTCGCAAGGTGCTGGAAAGCGCGGAGACCATGGAACCGGTGCCGGTGCAGACGTCCAACGGCCCCCAGAAAGTGGTGCGCTTCCCCAACCGTCCCTATCGATTCCCGACCTGGGACGCGTTGATCGCAGACGGCACCGCCAACCATTTTTCGCCGACACGGCAGGCGTTCCTCGGCCGCCTCAGCAACAGCATGGCCGGCTCCTACGGCGTCGAGATCCAGACCCGGGGCTTGCTGGGGAAGCTGTTGCTGCTGCGCGACCCGATCTCGCTGGACCCGGTGGTGCGTGCGGAGCTGCTGACCCGCATCGGCGAAGTGCGCTCGATCACCTCGTTCGAAGCGCTGAATGCACAACAGCGGATGCGCCTGATCGCCGACAACGACAGCGCACCCGCCGAGGAGATCGTCGAAGAGTTCCTCAATGCGTCAGGCGAACGCAAGGCGGGTGCGGAGTTCTCCGGGATGGCGGCCTACTGCAAGGCGGGTGGCTATCCAGTCGCGGATTGGCGGGACTACCGCAAGATCACCGTCAACACCGGCCTGGTCCCGGGCATGGAGGTCCGCTAGTGAACGCGCCTGGTATTGGAGCCGGCGCATGCTGAAGCGCCTCGGACACGCCCTGCATCGCCAGGACTGGGCGACCATCGCCATCGAGTTCGTGCTGCTGGTGCTGGGCGTGTTCCTGGGCATCCAGGTCGCCAACTGGAACGAGGACCGCCAGCTGGAGGCACGCCGCAGCGCGGCGCTGTCCCGCCTGCACGCGGAGAGCGAGGCCGCGATCGCCTACCTCGAGCGCCGGATGGGAGTCATCGCCGGCGAGGCCGACCTGCGCACCGAAGCGTTGCGGCGGCTCTCGGACAACGACTGGGAAGGTGCCGACCCCGTGCAGATGGCCGAGGCGCTGGACTCCATCCAGTACGCGCCGGCGGTCTCGCCGCCGCGCGGGGTGTACGACGAACTGATCAGCACCGGGTTGTACTCGGAACTCGGCGATCCGCGCCTGCGCAAGGCAGTGTCGGATTACATCGCCCAGCTCGCCTACCTGGAGCGGCAGGTCGACTTCATCCGCGCGCGGCTGGTGGCGCGCAACGACGGACGCCTGTTCCAGGGCGCACGGCCGGTGTTCGACCCTGGCGCGCGCCGGCAGATCCGCACTGCCTACGACTTCCCCGCCCTGTCCGCGGATCCGGCATTCGTGGCCAACACCGTCGAGAACAACGCCGCCACCATCGCCCAGGTCGACTGGACCCGCGACCTGCTCGACAAGGCCAAGGCCATGTGCGCCGAGATCGCACGCATCGAAGGCCAGCCCTGCAAGGCGCCAGTGGAGAACGCACCATGATCCGCTTGCTTGCCGCCGCCCGGCGGCGCCTGCTGGCCGAGAACGGCTTCACCCGCTACCTCGCCTACGCAGCCGGCGAAATCGTGTTGGTGGTGGTCGGCATCCTCATCGCCCTGCAGATCAATACCTGGAACGACGCGCGCAAGGACCGCCAGAAGGAACTGGCGTACCTGGCGAACATCCGTGCCGACCTGGTGACCAACATCGCGGAAATGGATCGCTACCTCGAGGTGCGCACCGGGCGGATCATGGCGGCGAGAAGGATCCTCGATCACTTCAACGGCAAGCCGATCACCGACGTCAGTGCGTTCAACGCGGACGGCATCAGCATCTATTCGTGGCAGCGTTTCTACCTGGTCGAAAACAGCTATCAGGAGTTGGTGGGGTCGGGCAACCTGGCGTTGCTGTCCAACCATGCGATCAAGAACCAGCTGCTCGATATCCAGGCGCTGTACCACAAGATGAAGGGCGAGGAAGACCACTATCGCTTCGATACCGAGACTACGCTCTATGCGCCGCTGCATCAGACCATGGACACCGAGGCGATGGTCGCGGATTTCGAGTACCGCGTCAGCGGCGGCAAATCAGGGCGCAAGGGGGCGGTGGATGCGGCTACCTTCGCGCCTTTCCTGCGCAACCAGACGCTGAAGAACGGCTTCGTGATGACCATCATCGGATACGACACGATGAACGCGCAGATGCGCGAGCTGCGCCAGCGCTGCGAAACGCTGGTCGAGGCGATCGACGCGGAAACGCGGCGCGGGTAAGCGGCCGCCTCAGGTCTTGGGCAGGGTCACCCCGGTCTGGCCCTGGTACTTGCCACCGCGATCCTTGTAGCTGGTCTCGCAGACGTCGTCGGCATCGGCCTGGAAGAACAGCATCTGCGCCACGCCCTCGTTGGCGTAGATGCGCGCCGGCAGCGGCGTGGTGTTGCTGAACTCCAGGGTCACGTGGCCTTCCCACTCCGGCTCCAGCGGGGTCACGTTGACGATGATCCCGCAGCGCGCATAGGTGCTCTTGCCGAGGCAGACCACTAGGGTGTCGCGCGGGATGCGGAAGTACTCCACGGTGCGCGCCAGCGCGAACGAATTCGGCGGGATGATGCACTCGTCCGCGACCACGTCCACGAAGCTCTTCGGGTCGAAGTGCTTGGGGTCGACGATGGTCGAGTTGATGTTGGTGAACACCTTGAACTCGCGCGAGCAGCGCACGTCGTAGCCGTAGCTGGAGGTGCCGTAGCTGACGATCCGCTGGCCGTCGACTTGCTTCACCTGCCCGGGCTCGAACGGCTCCAGCATGCCGTGCTCCTGGGCCATGCGGCGGATCCAGCGGTCGCTCTTGATGCTCATCGCGCGTCGTTTCTTGGGGTCAGGCCGGCGATTCTAACCGGCAAGCCCGCGGGTTCCGCCCGACCCGATCAGCCGCCCAGGAGCGAGGCCATGATCCCGCCGCGCAGCTTCGGGCGTTTGTCGAGCTCGGCCAGCAGGGCCCGCGCGGTGTCGCGATAGGCCTGCGCAGCCGCCGAACCCGGGCGCGCGGCCACGATCGGCGCACCGGCATCCCCCTGTTCGCGGATGCCGATCTCCAGCGGCAGGCTGCCGAGCACCGGCACCCCGTACTGCGCCGACATCCGCGCCGCGCCGCCCTCGCCGAACAGGTGTTCGGCATGGCCACAGGCGCCGCACACGTGGACCGCCATGTTCTCGACCAGGCCAAGCACCGGGATCGCGACCTTCTCGAACATCTTCAGGGCCTTGCGCGCGTCCAGCGTGGCCACGTCCTGCGGGGTGGTCACCACCACCGCGCCGGCGACCGGGATCTTCTGCGCCAGGGTCAGCTGGATATCGCCGGTCCCGGGCGGCAGGTCGACCACCAGCACGTCGAGGTCGCCCCAGCGGGTGTCGTTGAGCAACTGGGTCATGGCCGAGGTCGCCATCGGGCCGCGCCAGATGGTCGGCGCATCCTGGTCCACCAGCAGGCCGATCGACATCGCTTCCACGCCGTGCGCACGCATCGGCTCGATGCTCTTGCCGTCGGGGCTGTCGGGACGACCGGACAGGCCCAGCATCATCGGCACGCTGGGGCCATGGATGTCGGCATCCAGCACGCCCACCGCCAAGCCTTCGGCGGCCAGCGCCAGGGCCAGGTTCACCGCGGTGGTGGACTTGCCCACCCCGCCCTTGCCGGAACCGACGGCGATGATGTTGCGGACGTTGGCGAGCGGCTTGAGCTCGCCCTGCACGGCGTGGGGGGACAGGCGCGGCACGGGATTCCTTCGCGGGATGGCCCGCCACGCAAGACGCGCGCTTGGGCCGGGGGCTGGCATGCTGCCGCCCGCGGCGTGTCCCGACAAGCCCCGTCCCGTTCAGGCGGCGTAGCGCGCCGCCATCTTCTCCAGCGGCACCGGCCTGATCCTGGCCGCCATGCCGGCGCAACCGAAGGCCTCGAAGCGCTGCTCGCAGATGCCGCGCGCGGCCTTGGTCGCCGCCGCCAGCGCCTTGCGCGGGTCGAATTCGGCGGGCTGCTCGGCGAACACCTTGCGCATCGCGCCGGTCATCGCCAGCCGGATGTCGGTGTCGATGTTGACCTTGCGCACGCCGCTACGGATGCCACGCACGATCTCCTCGACCGGGACGCCGTAGGTCTCCTTGATGTCGCCGCCGTACTGGCGGATCACCGCCAACCACTCCTGCGGCACGCTGGAGCTGCCGTGCATCACCAGGTGGGTGCCGGGCACCGCGGCATGGATCGCGGCGATGCGGTCGATGGCGAGGATGTCGCCGGTCGGCTGCCGGGTGAACTTGTAGGCGCCATGGCTGGTGCCGATCGCGATCGCCAGCGCATCCACGCCGGTGCGGGCGACGAAATCCTTCGCCTCGCCGGGATCGGTCAGCAGCATGTCGTGGCTGAGCGTGCCCTCGGCGCCGATGCCGTCCTCCTCGCCGGCCTGGCCGGTCTCCAGCGAGCCCAGGCAGCCGAGTTCGCCCTCGACCGAGACGCCCACCGCGTGCGCCATCTCGACCGTGCGGCGGGTCACCTCGACGTTGTAGTCGTAGCTCGCCGGGGTCTTGCCGTCCTCGCGCAGCGAGCCGTCCATCATCACGCTGGTGAAGCCGGAACGGATCGAGGCCTGGCACACCGCCGGCGAGGTGCCGTGGTCCTGGTGCAGCACGACCGGGATGTCGGGGTGCGCCTCCACCGCCGCCAGCACCATGTGCCGCAGGTAGGGCTCGCCGGCGTATTTCCGCGCACCCGCGGAGGCCTGCAGGATCACCGGGGCCTGGGTGGCTTCGGCGGCCTGCATGATCGCGTGGATCTGCTCGAGGTTGTTGACGTTGAACGCCGGCACGCCGTAATTGTGTTCGGCGGCGTGGTCGAGCAGTTGGCGCAGC
>JAFLEC010000031.1 GCA_017302095.1 Lysobacterales bacterium
GGCCAGGCCCAGGCTGCCCAACAGGCCGCCGAGGACGGCCGCGCCGGTGGCGAGCACCGCCCAGACCGGGCGGGCCGCGTACATCGCCTGCTGCTCGGGCGGCAGGCGGGCGACGTCGTCCGCCGTGAGCATCAGGTCGCCGGCGAAGGCGACGCAGCCCAGCAGGTTCCACAACACGGCCAGGATGGCCACCGGGACGAACCACTTCGGTGCTGCATTCATCGACTTCCCCTCCCAAGGCGTGGATGTGCGCTCAACGGTACCCCGCGGCCTGCAGCTCGAACAACTCGGCATAACGTCCGCCCTGCGCCATCAACTCGGCGTGAGTGCCGCTGGCCTCGACCTTGCCGTCGGCGAGGACCAGGATGCGGTCGGCCATGCGCACGCTGCTGAAGCGGTGGCTGATCAGCACCGCGGTCCTGTTGTCCGACAATTCCTTGAAGCGTTCGAACACCTCGTACTCGCTGCGCGCGTCGAGCGCGGCGGTGGGTTCGTCGAGGATCATCACCTGCGCGTCGCGCATGTAGGCGCGGGCGATCGCGATCTTCTGCCACTGGCCGCCGGACAGGTCCACGCCATCCTTGAAGCGCCGGCCGATGACCTGCGCATAGCCCTTCGGCAGGCCGGCGACGACCTCGTCGGCCATGCCCTTGCGGGCGGCGCGCTCGATCCGCATGCGGTCGTCCATCGCGTCGATCTGGCCCACGCCGATGTTCTCCGCGGCGGTCAGGTGGTAGCGCACGAAATCCTGGAAGATCACCCCGATGTTGGCGCGCAGGTCGTCGAGGTCGTAGTCGCGGAGGTCGCGTCCGTCCAGCAGGATCCGGCCTTCGTCGGGGTCGTACAGGCGCGCGAGCAGTTTCACCAGCGTGGTCTTGCCGGCGCCGTTCTCGCCGACCAGGGCCAGCACTTCGCCGGCATGCAGCTCGAAGCTGAGGTCGCGCAACGCCCAGCGTTCGCTGCCCTCGTAGCGGAAGCCCACGCCTTCGAACACGAAGCCGCGGCGGAGCGGCTGCGGGATCGGCAGCGCATCGGGCTTGCTGCGGATCTCGGGTTCGATCTCGAAGAACGAATACAGGTCGTCGAGGTACAGCGCCTGCCCGGCGACCTGCGAGAACCCGGTCAGCAGGCTTTCCAGCAACTGGCGCAGGCGGCGGAAGCTGCCGGCGAGGAAGGTGAGGTCGCCGATGCTGAAATCGCCGCGCACGGTGCGCCAGGCGATGTAGGCGTAGGCGACGTAGTAGCCCAGCGTGCCCAGCGCCGCGAGAACGGTGCCCCAGGCGGCACGGCGCGCGGCCAGGCGCCGGTTCGCCTGGTAGAACTTGTCGGACAGGGTGCGGAACCGCTCGATGAAGAAGCGGTTGAGGTTGAAGATCTTGACCTCTTTCGCGGTCTCGACGCTCGCGCCCATCTGCCGCAGGTATTCCAGCTGGCGGCGCTCGGGCGTCCACTGGAAGTTCAGCGAATAGTTCAGCGCATTGAAGTGCGATTCGCCGATGAAGGCCGGCACCAGCGCGACCGCCAGCAACACCATCAGCCACGGCGCGTAGGCCAGCAGGCCGGCCGCGAAGCTGAGCACGGTGATGGCGTCCTGCGCCTGCCCGAACAGCTGGCCCATCAGGCTCATGCGGCCCATCGTCTGGCGCCGGGCGCGGTCCAGCTTGTCCTGCAGGTCGGCGTCCTCGAAGTCCTCGAGGTCCAGTTCGGCCGCGTGTTCCATCAGGCGGATGCTGGTCGCGTTGGTGAAGCGTTCGGACAGCAGGGTGTCGACGTAGCTGGTCATCCGCCCCAGCAGGTCGGAGCCGATCGCCAGCCCGAACTCGAGGCCGAGCAAGGCCAGCAGGTGGTCGAGCTGGCCGCGCTGCCAGGCTTCGGCGAGTTCGCCGGCCACGCCCGCGCCGACCAGGCGTACGGCCTCGTCGATGATCAGCTTGCCGACGTAGAGGGTGGCGATCGGCAGGAACGCGCGAACCAGTCGCAGGCCGATCGTCGCCAGGGTCAGCGGGCGGCTGGTCTCCCAGATGCCCCGCAGGAAGGGCGGGATGTTGCGCATCGCCCCGAGGCGCTGGCGGAAATTGAGCTGGTGGGCGGGCAGCGGTGGTGGCATCCAACCAGTGTGCCCGGTTCGCGATGGGGCGGGGGTGAAACGGCGATCCGGCGTAAAATGGCGCGGTCCCCCCACGCCCGCCGATGAGCATGTCCCCCGATTCCGCCGTGCCCGCGCCGATCCGCCAGGACGACCTGGTCCAGTCGATCGCCGACGCCCTCCAGTACATCAGCTACTACCACCCGGTCGACTACATCAAGAGCCTCGCCGCCGCCTACGAGCGCGAGGAATCGCCGGCCGCGCGCGACGCCATCGCGCAGATCCTGATCAATTCGCGGATGTGCGCGGAGGGCCACCGGCCGATCTGCCAGGACACCGGCATCGTCACCGTGTTCCTCGAAGTGGGCATGGACGTTCGCTGGGCCGGCTTCACCGGTTCGCTGGAGGACGCCGTCAACGAGGGCGTGCGCCGCGCCTACAACCACCCGGACAACCGGCTGCGCGCGAGCGTGCTGGCCGATCCCGCCGGCAAGCGCAGCAATACCCGCGACAACACCCCGGCGGTCGTCAACGTGAAGATCGTGCCGGGGGCCAAGGTCGACGTGATCGTCGCGGCCAAGGGTGGCGGCAGCGAAGCCAAGTCCAAGTTCGCGATGCTCAACCCGTCCGACTCCATCGTCGATTGGGTGTTGAAGACGGTGCCGACGATGGGCGCCGGCTGGTGCCCGCCGGGCATGCTCGGGATCGGCATCGGCGGCACCGCGGAGAAGGCGATGCTGCTGGCCAAGGAAGCGCTGATGGAGCCGATCGACATCACCGAGCTGCAGGCCCGCGGCGCCTCCAATCGCGCCGAGGAGCTGCGGCTGGAGCTGTACGAGAAGGTCAATGCGCTGGGCATCGGTGCGCAGGGCCTCGGCGGGTTGGCCACCGTGCTCGACGTCAAGGTCAAGGATTACCCGACCCACGCCGCGAACCTGCCGGTGGCGATGATCCCGAACTGCGCCGCCACCCGGCATGCGCATTTCACCCTCGACGGCAGCGGTCCGGTGATGCTCGACCCGCCGTCGCTGGAGGATTGGCCGGAGTTGACCTACGACGCCTCCAAGGGCCGTCGCGTCGACCTCGACACCGTCAGCCGCGAAGACGTGGCCAGCTGGAAGCCGGGCGAGGTGCTGTTGCTCAACGGCAAGCTGCTGACCGGTCGCGACGCCGCGCACAAGCGCATGGTCGAGATGCTGGATCGCGGCGAGCCGCTGCCGGTCGACCTGCGCGGCAAGTTCATCTACTACGTCGGCCCGGTCGATCCGGTGCGCGACGAGGTCGTCGGCCCGGCTGGCCCGACCACCGCCACCCGCATGGACAAGTTCACCGAACAGGTGCTGGCGCAGACCGGCCTGATGGGGATGGTCGGCAAGGCCGAGCGCGGCCCGGCGGCGATCGAGGCGATCCGCAGGCACCAGTCGGCCTACCTGATGGCGGTCGGCGGCGCCGCCTACCTCGTGTCGAAGGCGATCAAGGCGGCGAAGGTCGTCGGTTTCGCCGACCTCGGCATGGAGGCGATCTACGAATTCGAGGTGCGCGACATGCCGGTGACCGTGGCGGTCGACGCGCAGGGCACCTCGGTGCACCAGACCGGCCCGCAGGAATGGCAGGCACGGATCGGCAAGATTCCGGTGGTGGTCGCATGACTGCAGCCCGGACCGTCGACGGCCCGGGCTTCCGCATCCAGTACCAGCCAGGCCCTGGTCATCTCCGGGCCTACGTCTTCGACGGCGTCGATTCGATCGACGTGTCGATCGCGATGTGGCGGATGCTGGGCGCGGAGTGCCGGGCGAGGCAAGTCGACCGCCTGCTGGTCGTGGAGGATCTCGCGGCGACGGTGGACACCGGCGAGCTCGGGCGCCTGACCCAGGCGATGGAGGAGGCCGGCTTCGTCGGCATGCGCACCGCCTTCGTCGAATTGCGCGACGACCTGCCGGGCAACGAGTTCGGCGAGATCCTGTGCCGCGAGCGCGGCATGGCGATCCGCGTGTTCTCCGACGAAACCGAGGCGCGTCGCTGGCTGGTCTACGGCGACTGAGGTGGTGGCCCGCCGCGGCGGGCTACAGCTGCGACTTGAGCGGCAGTACGAACTTCTCGACCAGCTTTTCCTTCAGCGGGCGCCGTTGCCACATCTCGTAGGTGTAGCGTACCGTCGGCTTCAGGTCGGCCTCGAACACCCGGGTCATGCGCGCCGCGAAGGCGGGATCGTAGACGTTGAGGCTGGCTTCGTCGTTGAGCCGGAAGCTGCGCACGTCGAAGTTGGTGGAGCCCACCGAGGTCAGCAAGCCGTCCACCACCAGCAGCTTGTTGTGCATCATCGTGGGTTGGTATTCGTGGATCTCCACCCCGGCGAGCAGCAGCTCGCCCCAGTGCGCCTTGGACGCCAAGCGCACGGTTTCCGAATCGATGTGCTTGCCGGGGACGATCACGCGCACGCGCACGCCACGATGACGCGCCGCCTGCAAGGCCTTGATGATCAGTTCGTCGGGAACGAAATAGGCGGCCTCGAGGTCGATCGAACGCTCGGCCGCCGCGATCGCCATCAGGTACATCAGGTGCATGCTCTCGCTGCCGCCGGCGGGCGAGGCGATGAACATGTGCGCATCCATGTCGCCGGCGGGCTGGACCGCGGGGAAGTAGTCCGGGCCGTTGAGGACCACGCCGGTGGTCTTGATCCAGTTGTCGTTGAACGCGGCCTGGACCTGCGCCACCACCGGACCCTCGATGCGGAAGTGCAGGTCGCGCCAGTGGTCGGCGTCCTGCGCGTGGCCTTCCCACTGGTCGGCGATGCCGACGCCCCCGGTGAAGGCCACTTTCCCGTCGATCACCAGCAGCTTGCGGTGGGTACGGTTGTTGAGGCGGCCGACGTTGTACCACTTGAGCGGACGGTACTGCTGGATGTCGACGCCGGCGCCACGCATCCGCTCGAGCAAGTCGTCCTCCATCTTGATGCTGCCGGCCCAGTCGAGCATCACGTGCACCTTCACCCCGGCGCGTGCGCGCTCGGCCAGGGCATCGGCGAACTTCGTGCCGATGTCGCCCGACCAATAGATGTAGGTCTCGAAGGTGATGGTGTGCTGGGCGCCGCGGATGGCCGCCAGCATCGCCGGGAAGATCTCGTCCCCGTTCTCGAGGTCGGTCACGACGTTGCCGTGGATGATGCCGGGGCCGAGCATGACCCCCATTTCGCGGCGGAACTGGGGATCATCGGTCGCGTAACGATGCTCGATCTTGCGCTGGAGCGATTTCTCCGGCGTCTTGAAGTTGGCGGCGAGGGCGACGACCAGCAGCGTCGCCAGGATGGTGATGACGATCGTCCAGGCCATGCGCTTGCGGCTCCAGCGTGCGGGCATCGGGGAGGGTCCCGGGGAAGCAGGCCGCAGCTTGGGGGTTGCCCGTTCAGCGTGGCGTGAAACCCGGCGTCACAGCCACCACGCCAGCGCGAACAGGCCCAGCATCGCGAACGCGAGCGCCAGCTTCAGCACGCTGCCGAGCAGCAGCCCCAGCCAGGTCGCGAAACCGATCCTGGCGGCATCGCCCAGGTGCCTGGCGTCGACGCTGCGCCGATGCAGGAGCTCGCCGGCGAGGGCGCCCACGAACGGCCCGGCCAGCAGGCCCAGCGGGCCCAGGAACAAGCCGCCGACCGTGCCGAGCATGGCCCCGACCACCGCCAGCCGGCTCGCGCCCACGCGCTTGGCGCCGGCCGCGCCCGCCCAGAGGTCGATCGCCAGCGACAGCAGGGTCAGCAAGCCGAGCGCCACCAGCATCGGGATGCCGACCTGCCGGAAGTCACCGGTCCATGCGGCCAGCAACATGCCGCCGAAGACCAGCGGCAGGCCGGGCAACGCCGGCAGCACCGTGCCGGCCAGCCCCACGATGACCAGCAGCGCCGACAACAGGTAGAGCAGGGTATGGGTATCCATGGCGTGCATTCTGCCCGTGGTCGACGAAAAAAGAGCGACCCGCCTGCGCGGGTCGCTCCGGGAGTGCAGCTGTTGGGCTCAGCGCAGGTAAGCGCGGCCGTTCGCGACGCGCACCGACGAGCCGACGCGGATGTCGCCGAGGTCGTCCTGGGTGACGACCGTTTCGCGACCGTCCGACATGCGCACGTAGATCGCGTAGCCGATGCCGTTGCGGTTCTGGATGGCATTGCCGATCGCGGCGCCCGCGGCGGCGCCGGCCACCGTGGCGGTGTTCTGGCGGCCTTCGCTGTCGGTGCGGTCCTTGGCGATCTCGCGGGCGGCGACGGCGCCGACCAGTCCGCCCACGATCGCGCCGGTCGCATTCGGCACGCGGCTGCCTGCGCCAGTCTCGATGCGGGTCACGGTGCCGCAGTCCATGCATGAGGCGCCGTAGCCGGCGCTCCCGCCGGAGTAGCCGTTCGAGGGTGCAGTACTGGCGCAACCGACCGCAGCAGCGGCGACCAGGGCGATGGCGGCGATGCGGAGCGGGGTCCGGGCGACGTTCATGGCGGTCCTTCCTTCGACATGGGGAAGGTCGAGGTTGCCGCTTGCCGTGTGAACTCCCTGCGACGCGACGTCCGCCGGCGCCATTCGCGTCAGGCCCGGTTCACCCGCGTCGCGATGGCATGTGGATACCGGGGATGCCTTGGCGGTGCGACAGGGTCGCGGGTGCCACCCAACCCGGGACGGATACCGGATCTTGCCGCGTCAAGTGGCGTAGCCCCCACTGCGCGATCGATGCTGCAGGCCTCAGCCGCGGAAGTCCTGGTGGCAGGCCTTGCAGGATTCGCCCAGCGACTTCATCGCGGCGCCCACGCCTTCGCAGGTCAGCGGCGGGTTCGCCACCGCCTTGTCGGCGGCGGCGCGCATGGCCGAGGCCGCGGTCTTGAAGCGCTGGTCGTCGCGCAGGTCGGGGAAGGCGGCCTCGAGGTCGTTCGCCGACACGCGCAGCGCCTGCAGGTGGGGCAGGACGTCGGTGGCGTTGCAGCGGTTCTGCTCCATGTCGCCCTTCAGCTGGCCCATGTGCCACTGCTGGACCTGCATCAGCGCTTCCGGGAAGTGGTCCTTGCGCTGTTCCAGCGCCCGCATCGCCATGACCGTGGCGACCACGCCCAGCACCAGGCCGAGGATGAGCAGGAACAGGTAGCGGCCGGCATTCGAAGGGCGACGGTTCGGGTCGACGGAGGACATGGCGGCTCCTGCTGCGATGGACTGGCGGGGACGATACCACGGGCTGGCGGCGCTTAAACTGGACGCCATGACACGACAGGCACGCGAGCGATTCGGCGGCATCGACCGCCTTTACGGGGCTGGTGCGCTGGCGCGCCTGGGTGCCTGCCATGTCACCGTGGTCGGCGTCGGCGGGGTGGGTTCGTGGGCGGTCGAGGCGCTGGCCCGCAGCGGCATCGGCAGCCTGACCCTGGTGGATGCCGACGACCTCTGCGTCTCCAATACCAACCGCCAGCTGCCCGCGCTCGACGGGCAGTACGGGCGCGCCAAGATCGAGGCCATGGCTGAGCGCTGCCGCGCCATCAACCCCGCCATCGTACTGCGGCTCGAGCCGCGGTTCCTGACCCCGTCGAACCTTGGCGAGCTGCTGGATGCGCCGGGCGATCTTGTGCTGGATGCCTGCGACAGTTTCCGCAGCAAGGTCGAGGCGATCGCGTATTGCAGGCGTCGCAAGCAGCCGATCATCACCGTGGGCTCGGCGGGCGGGCGCAGCGACGTGACCCAGATCCGCGTGCGCGACCTCTCGCGCACCGAGCACGACGCGATGCTCTCGCTGATCCGCAAGAAGCTGCGCGGCGAGTTCAATTTCCCGAAGAACCACGACCGCTACTTCGGCGTGCCCGCGGTCTATTCGCTCGAGAACGTGCGCTACCCGCAGGCCGACGGCAGCGTCTGCGGGATCCGGCCGCAGCTGGGCAAGGACGATGCGCTCAAGCTGGACTGCGGCGCCGGCCTCGGCGCGGCGACGCATGTCACCGGTGCGTTCGCGTTCGCGGCGGTGGGCAAGGCGATCGAGATGCTGCTCAGGCCGAAGCGGGCAGGTTGAACAGGCGCGCCGCATTGTCGCGGGTCGCGGCGGCCAGGGCTTCGCGCGGCATCCCGCGCAACGCCGCGACGACATCGAGGACTTCGACCAGGTGCGCGGGCTCGTTGCGCTGGCCGCGGTGCGCGGCACCGGGCTGGTCCGGGCTGTCGGTTTCCAGCAACAACTGCTCCAGCGGCATCCCGGCGACGATCCCGCGCAGGCGGGCGGCGCGTTCGTAGGTCACCGGGCCG
This sequence comes from Lysobacterales bacterium, assembly GCA_017302095.1. Lineage (GTDB taxonomy): Bacteria > Pseudomonadota > Gammaproteobacteria > Xanthomonadales > Xanthomonadaceae > Thermomonas. Next base: position 8,338 of record JAFLEC010000031.1, read on the forward strand.
CCGATCCCCAGCAGGAAACCCAGTCTGTGCAGTTGCGCGGCCTGCTCGGCGCTGCCGGAAAAACTGTGGACCACCCCGCGCAGCCCGCCGATGCGGCGGATCGCCGCGGTCACCGCATCCACGGCGCGTCGCGCATGCACGATCACCGGCAGGTCGAATTCGCGGGCAAGGCGCAGCTGGCCATCGAAATAGAAGGCCTGGGCCTCGGCGTCGAGGCCTTCGACGAAATAGTCCAGCCCGCATTCGCCGACTGCCACCGGACGCTCATGCTCGATCCACGCGCGCAACTCACTCAGATGCTCGGGCCGATGCGCGTCGAGGTACATCGGATGCAGGCCGTAGGCCGGCCACAGGCCGGGCAGGTCGGCGCATACCTGGCGCAGCTTTCGCCAACCCGCGGCGTCCACCGCAGGGACGATTTGGATGCCCACGCCGGCGGCCACCGCGCGCGCATGCGCTTCGGCACGGTCGGCGTCGAATTCCGCGGCGTCGAAATGGCTGTGGCTATCGACCAGCTGCACGTCAGCGCGGTGCGTCGCCTTGCACGGGAAGGGGCGCCTTGCGCTTCTTCCAGTTGGCGAGCAGCAGGGTGCCGAGGCCGAGCAGCAACTCGTCCGCGAATGGAATGAAGTCGGGAATGACCAGGTCCAGCGCGAACAGCGCCGCACTGAGCACGAACAGGCGCGGGAAACTGAGCTTGCCCAGGAAGCCGAGGACGGGGGAGAGCAGGGGATTGGGCATGGCGGGTCGGCGGCGTCGGGTGGGTGAAACGCTAGCATGCACATGGCGTTCACGCCCGTGAACGGCAGTCGTCGGGACGGGCAGATGCTTCATCGCGGTTCAGCACGTGCCTGCTGGAATCCGAGCTGGAATTGGGGCATCCCGTTGAGGCTGACGACACCGTGGAGACGCGCATGAAGCAGAACACCCTAGCCATCGCCTTGGCCGCACTGTTGGTGGGCGGCGTCGCCACCGCCGGCTACATGAACAGTCGCGGCGGCAGTCATTCGGCACCTGTCGACCCGGCACCGCTCGCCACCGACGCTGCCATCCTCGGCCCCAACGGCGAGCCGCTGCCGCTGGATGCCGGCATCCCGGCGTCGGGCCGCCTCGAATACGCGGACGTGCTGGGGGTCACCCCGGTCACCGAGCGCGAGCCGCTGTACGCCACCGTGATCGGTAGCGAGCCGATCCGCGAGACCAGCACCAGCAGCAGCCCGCAGGAAGTCTGCGAGGACGTCGTGGTGCAGGAGCGGGCGCCGGAGCGCGACGGCAACGTCGGCGGCACCGTGGCCGGCGCGCTGATCGGCGGTCTGGTCGGCAACCAGGTCGGTGGCGGCGATGGCCGCAAGGCGGCGACCGTGGCCGGCGCCGTCGCCGGTGGCTACATCGGCAACCGCGTGGACCGCAACCATGTCGGCGGCCAGGTGGTGAATCGCACCGACCGCCGCTGTCGCACCGTCGACCGCACGTCCACGCAGTCGCGCACCGTGGCCTGGAACGTGACCTACCGCTATCCGGATGGCACCACCGGGACCATGCGCACCGACGCCAAGCCGGGCAAGCGGATCGCGCTGGGCGACGACACCCGCACGGTTGGTTATGACGTCAGCTACCGCCTGGATGGGCAGACCCGCACGATCCGCATGGACCAGCAGCCGGGGCCGCGCCTGCCGGTCATCGATGGACAGGTGGTCACACAGGTGGCGGCGGTGGACGGCACGACCGCGCGCTGACCAGCGAAACGCAAGGCTTTCGTGCAAAGGCCGGCAGATCGCCGGCCTTTGTTTTACGGATCGCACGTACCGTTTGCGCGGCCTGCACGAATACAATGGCGGATCGTCCGAAACCGCCCCAGCCATGGCCCTGCATCCCTACGACCTGTACGACGTCCGTTCCCTGCTGAGCGAAGAAGAGCGCGCGGTGCAGGACACCGTGGCCCGCTTCACCGACGAGCGCGTGATCCCGATCATCGGCGACGCGTTCGACCAGGGGCGTTTCCCGAAGGAACTGGTGCCCGAGATCGCCGAAATGGGCCTGCTGGGTTCCTCGCTGCCCGAAAAATACGGCTGTGCCGGCCTCAACGGCGTCAGCTATGGCCTGATCTGCCAGGAACTGGAGCGCGGCGATTCCGGCATCCGCAGCTTCGTGTCGGTGCAGAGCTCGCTGTGCATGTACCCGATCTACGCCTACGGCAGCGAGGAACAGCGCATGCGCTGGCTCCCCGACATGGCCGCCGGCAAGGTGATCGGCTGCTTCGGCCTGACCGAACCGCACGGCGGCTCCGATCCGGCCAACATGAAGACGCATGCGCGCCGCGACGGCGACGACTGGGTCATCAATGGCTCGAAGATGTGGATCACCAACGGCAACCTGGCCGACATCGCCATCGTCTGGGCGCAGACCGACGACGGCATCCAGGGGTTCCTGCTGGAGAAGGGCATGCCCGGCTTCAGCGCGCAGGAGATCAAGCACAAGATGTCGCTGCGCGCCTCGGTGACCAGCGCGCTGTTCTTCGACAACGTGCGGGTGCCGGATTCCAGCCGCCTGCCGAACGTGAAGGGCCTCAAGGGCCCACTGGGCTGCCTGACCCAGGCGCGCTACGGCATCACCTGGGGCCCGATCGGCGCCGCGATCGCCTGCCTGTCCGAGGCGGTCGACTACACCAAGGAGCGCATCCTGTTCGGGCGCCCGGTCGCGGCGACGCAGAGTGCGCAGATCAAGATGGCCGACATGGCCCGCCGCATCACCCTGGCGCAGTTGCTCTCGCTGCAGCTCGGCCGCCTGAAGGATGCCGGCACCATGCAGCCGCAGCAGGTGTCGCTGGCGAAGTGGAACAACTGCCGGATGGCGATCGACATCGCCCGCGAATGCCGCGACCTGCTCGGCGGCGCCGGCATCACCACCGAACACGCCGCGATCCGCCATGCGCTGAACCTGGAGTCGGTGATCACCTACGAGGGCACCGAAACCGTGCACCAGCTGGTGATCGGCCGTGAGCTGACCGGCATCAACGCGTTCTGATCCGGTTGCCGGGAGGGGAGCCGGGCATGGACGTCGGTCCGACGCTGGAAACCGTGCGGCTGATCCTGCGCTTGCCGCAAGCAGGCGACTTCGAACGCTACGCCGAGATGCTGGCCGATCCGTCGTCGGTGCACATCGGCGGTCCGCTGGCCCGCCACGAGGCCTGGCGCCGGTTCCTGCAGATGCCCGGTGCATGGGTGTTGCAGGGTTACGCGATGTTCTCGGTGCTGGAGAAGGCCACCGGTCGCTGGATCGGGCAGGCCGGCCCGTGGCAGCCCGATGGCTGGCCGGGCACCGAGGTCGGCTATTCCTTCCACCCGGATGCGCGCGGCAAGGGATACGCGACCGAGGCCTGCGCGTTGGCGATGGACTACGCGTTCGAGGTGCTCGGCTGGGACGAGGTGATCCACTCGATCGCCCCGGCCAATGCCGCCTCGCAGGCCGTCGCGCGCCGGTTGGGCGCGCGCAACCGCGGGCCGGGCAGGCTGCCGCCACCGCTGGACGTGCACGCGATCGACATCTGGGGCCAGACGCGGTCGGAATGGGCCACGCACCGGATGCAATTCGCATGATCACGCTCTACGGCATGTCCAGTTCCGGCAACTGCTACAAGCTGCAGTTGGCCTGTGCGCAGCTCGGCATCGACCATGCCTGGGAAGAGATCGACATCACCCGCGGCGAGAACCTGTCGCCGGAGTTCCTCGCGATGAACGACCGCGGCAAGGTGCCGGTGCTGAAGCACGCGGATGGCCGCACGCTCGCGGAATCCAACGCGATCCTGCATTACCTGGCGGAGGGCTCCGCGCTGTTGCCGGACGATCGCTGGGCCCGCGCCAAGACCCTGCAGTGGATGTTCTTCGAGCAATACAGCCACGAGCCCTGCATCGCGGTCTCGCGCTTCATCCGCAAGTACCTGGCCGCCGACCATCCGCGCCGGGCGTCGCTACCGGCGCTGAAGGCCTCGGGCGACGAGGCGCTGGCCGCGATGGAACGCCACCTGCACCGCCTGCCGTGGTTCGGCGGCGAGCGCTACACCATCGCCGACATCGCCCTGTTCGCCTACACCCACGTGGCGGAGGAAGGCGGTTTCGACCTCGGCGGCTTCCCGCAGGTGGAGCGCTGGCTGAAGCGGGTGGCGCAGACCCCCGGCTTCGTGCCGATGCGCGACGCCGACGCCTGACCTGCGGATCGCTTCCGCACTTACGTAATTTCCTGGACCACCACGCCATGTTCGCGACCGTTCCCAGCCCCATCCCGGCCCGCATGAAGGGCCTCAATCGCGCCGAGATCTGCGACGTCAACTTCCAGGAGTTCGTGCGCGGCTGGAACGGGCATGCCCAGCCCAAGCCGGCGCCTGGCGAGGCGATCCTCGACGGCAGCGCGCTGGACGCCCGCGGGTTCCGCGAGCTGTTCGAGTCGCAGCTGATTTCGCGACACCTTGACCTGATGGCGCGCGTGCTGCGGGTGCAGAACAAGGTCTTCTACACCATCGGCTCCTCCGGCCACGAGGGCAATGCCATGGTCGCGCGCGCGGCGCGCCACACCGACCCGGCGTTCCTGCACTACCGCAGCGGCGGCTTCATGGCCGAGCGCTTCCGCAAGCTGCCGGGCATGGATCCGATCATGGATTCGGCGCTGAGCTTCGCTGCCAGCGCGGAAGACCCGGCCAGCGGCGGCCGCCACAAGGTCTGGGGCAGCAAGCCGTTGTGGGTGCTGCCGCAGACCTCGACCATCGCCTCGCACCTGCCGAAGGCGCTGGGCACCGCGGTGGCGATCGAAGCCGGCAAGCGCCTCGGCGTCGGCCTGCCGATCCCGGACGATTCCATCGCCATCTGCTCGTTCGGCGACGCCTCCGCCAACCACGCCACCGCGCAGACCGCGTTCAACGCTGCCAGCTGGACCGCGTACCAGAAGCTGCCGGCGCCGGTGCTGTACGTCTGCGAGGACAACGGCATCGGCATCTCGGTGAAGACGCCGACGGGCTGGATCGGCGAGAGCTTCCGCAACCGCCCCGACCTCGACTACTTCTTCGCCGACGGCCTCGACCTGGCCGCCGGCTACGGCGACGTACTGCGCGCGGTGGAGCACTGCCGCCGCACCCGCCGGCCGACCTTCCTGCACCTGCGCACCCAGCGCATCATGGGCCACGCCGGCACCGACTTCGAGATCGAGTGGCGCAGCATCGAGGAGCTGTGCGCGGTGGAAGCGGGCGATCCGCTGCTGCGCTCGGCCGCGATCGCGCTGGAGTCGGGGGCGATGACGCAGGACGAGATCCTCGCGCTGTACGAGGAGACGCGAAGGAAGTGCTTCGCCGCCGCCGAGGACGCCGACAGCCGTCCGCGCATCGAGACGCTGGAACACGTGATGCGTCCGCTGGCGCCGTACACCCCCGACAAGGTGCAGGCCGAGGCCACCCGCGTGCCGACGCAGGAGGCGCGGATCAAGGCCTTCGGCGGCGAGGACAAGCTGCCCGAGAAGCAGGTGCCGAAGCACCTGGCCATCCAGATCAACCAGGCCCTGCACGACCTGTTCGCCAAGTACCCGGAGACGCTGTTGTTCGGCGAGGACGTGGCGCAGAAGGGCGGCGTGTACACGGTCACCAAGGGCCTGCACAGGGCATTCGGCAACAAGCGCGTCTTCAACACGCTGCTGGACGAGACCATGATCCTGGGCATGGCGCAGGGCTTCGCCAACATGGGCATGCTGCCGATCCCCGAGATCCAGTACCTGGCCTACCTCCACAACGCGATCGACCAGCTGCGCGGCGAGGCCTGCTCGCTGCAGTTCTTCAGCGACGATCAGTTCCGCAACCCGATGGTGGTGCGCATCGCCGGCCTGGGCTACCAGCGCGGCTTCGGCGGGCACTTCCACAACGACAACTCGGTGACCGCGCTGCGCGACATCCCGGGCCTGGTCGTGGGTTGCGCCTCGCGCGGCGACGACGCCGCGATGATGCTGCGCACGCTGGCGGCGCTGGCGAAGGTGGACGGCCGCGTCACCGCCTTCCTCGAGCCGATCGCGCTGTACATGACCAAGGACCTGTACGAGCCCGGCGACGGCCAGTGGCTGACCGAGTACCCGACGCCCGACCAGGCGCTGGTGCTGGGCGAGGAGCGCGTCTACAACGCCGACGCCACCGACTGCGTGATCTTCAGCTTCGGCAACGGCATGCCGATGAGCCTGCGTGCCGCGCGCGAGATCGAGAAGCAGCACGGCTGGGAGGTGCGCGTGGTCGACCTGCGTTGGCTGGTGCCGCTGAACCACGCGGCCATCGCGCAGCATGCGGGCGAGTGCGACCGCATCCTGGTGGTGGATGAGGGTCGCTTCAGCGCCGGCATCGGCGAAGGCGTGATCACCGCGATCACCGAAGCAGGCTTCGGCGGCAAGCCGATCCGGCGCGTCGTCGGTGCGGACACCTACACGCCGCTGGCCGGCGCGGCCTTCCTGGTGATCCCGAAGGACGAGGACATCGTCGCGGCGGCGGACGCGCTGGCAGGCTGATCAGCGCGCCAGCCCGTCGAGCAGCGGGCGTTCGCGCAGAACGATGCCGCCGGCCTGCAGCGGGGCCGGTGTGCGATCCAGCGGCAGCACCGCCAGCCAGGCGTCGCCGGCGGCG
>JAFLEC010000032.1 GCA_017302095.1 Lysobacterales bacterium
CGGCATCCGCGACGCCGGGCGCTGGGCGCTGGCCCGCCAGGCCGTCTCCGGCAACGCCGTGGCTCCGCCCGACGACGCATCGCTCGAACACGTGGCCCGCGTGCTGCTGCGACGTTACGGCATCGTCTGCTGGCGCCTGCTGGAGCGCGAAGCCGACTGGCTGCCGCCCTGGCGCGACCTGGTGCGCGTGTACCGGCGGATGGAAGCCTCCGGCGAATTGCGGGGTGGGCGCTTCGTGACAGGGTTGGCCGGCGAACAATTCGCGTTGCCGGAGGCGGTGTCGGCCCTGCGCGCGGTCCGCAACCGGCCGTTGGACGGCGAGTGGATCGTGGCGGCTGCCAGCGACCCGCTGAACGTCATCGGCACCCTGTTGCCCGGCGAGAAACTGCCGCGCCAGGCCGGCGCACGCCTGCTGTTGCGCGACGGGGTCGCGGTCGCGCGCAAGCTGGGCCAGCAGGTCGAACTGCTGGCGCCGCTGTCGCAATCCGAGGCCGACGAGGCGCGCCAACGCCTGTTGCGCGACCCGCGCCTGTTGCCGCAGGGCTGGGCGCCGTCGGCGGTTCCGCTTGCCATCAGCTCGCCGGCAGCGGCTTCCTGACCGCGACCAGCGCCTCGCCATTGCAGGCGACGGCGGCCTCGCCGGGGGCGAGGCGGATCGGCATCCCGCCGGTAAACGCCGAGAATGCGGGCAGCACGGTGCGATCGCGCCGCAGCCAGAACGCCGGCGCGCGGGCGAGTCCGGGAAGTTTGAGCACCGGGTGCAGGTGTCCGCACACCACGTGCCCGCGCGGATCGCCGGCCGGGGCATGGCGCAGGACGAATGGTCCGTCGACGATCGCGTCGCCCAGCAATGTGAGGTCGAGGCCGGACTGCGTCAGCGCGCGATCATGGTTGCCGTCCACCACCGCGATCTCCAGCCCCGGCAACCGCTCGCGGAAGTCGTGCCATGCGTGGCGCCAGGCGCGCAGGTCGACCCGGCCGTGCAGTACGTCACCGAGGATCCAGGCCGATGTCGCGCCGGTCTGCGCCGCCAGCGCCGCCAGCCGCGCGAGATCGAGCGCGGTGCCGCCGCTCGGCAGCGCGATCCCGGAGGCGCGGAAGGCATCGCCCTTGCCCAGGTGCAGGTCGGCGATCAGCAGGCGCCGGCGGCCGGGCCAGTACAGCGCGCGATCGGCGAGCAGGCGCATCGGTTCGCCGGCGAGCTGCAGTTCCAGCGACTCACCCATGCTTGCGCTCCAGCGCCTCCGCGGCGCGGCGCATGCGGGTGCTCCAGTCTTCGGTACTGAGGCTGCCGCGCATCGCCTCGGCCCACAGCGGGAACCCCAGCGGCGTCAGGGATGCCGGCGCATGCAGCGCCAGACGCCGGCCAGCGAGGTCGCGCAGGGTCGCGCGCAGTGCCCGGATGTCGAGCTGCGCCTCGAGTACCTCGCGCCGGGCCTGCGCCAGCAAGACATGGCCGGGGTCGAAGCGCGCCAGCACGTCGAACAACAGGCCGCTGGAGGCCTGCAGCTGGCGCATCGAGCGTGGTGCGCGGCCGGGCAGCGACGGCGGCAGCAGGCCGGCGACGCGGGCGATGTCGCGGAATTGCCTGCGCGCCAGTTCGGCCATGTTCAACGCGGCGTGCAGGTCGTCGAGCAGGGGCCCGTCGTCCAGCAGGCCCCGGACCTGGTCGGCATCCAGCACATGCGCGGCCTGCGCGGTGAGCGCCAGGCCGTAGTCGTTCACCGCGAACCCGAAGGTGTTGGGCCGCAGGCGGCCCCAGCGCAGCGCGAGCAGGGCGGCCAGCCCTTCGTGCACGGCGCGGCCCGCGAACGGATACAGGAACAGGTGCCAGCCCTCGCGGGTGGCCAGCTGCTCGACCAGCAGTTGGCCCGGCGCGGGCAGGGCGGACACCCGTGCCTGGGTGTCCAGCAGCGGCGCCACCGCACGCAGTTCGGGCGTGTCGCGCGGGCCGGACAGCGCGGCCTCGACCGCCGCGCCCAGCATGCTCGACAGCGGCATGCGGCTGCCCTGCCAGCGCGGGACGATGCCGTCCTGCCGCTTGGCCAGGCGCACGTAGGCCGTCATGTCCTTCAGCTGGATCAGTTCCAGGGTCTTGCCGGCGAACTGGAAGCGGTCGCGCGGGCGCAGGCGGCCGATGAAGCTTTCCTCGACCGCGCCGAGCCGACCGCCCTTGGCGAATTGCACCGACACGTGGCCGTCGCTGGCGATGGTGCCGATCGACAGTCGATGGCGGAATGCGACCTTGCGGTCGACCACGCGATACAGGCCGTCCGCGTCGCGCACCACGCGGTGGTAGTCGGGGTAATGCGCCAGCGCCGCACCGCCCTGCACGATGAACTCGAGCACCGCCTGCCAATCGCCCGAGTCGAGATCGGCGAAGGCATGCGTGCCACGCACTTCGGCGAACAGCGCATCGGCATCGAAACCGCCGCCGAGTGCAAGGGTCACGCAATGCTGCGCGAGCACGTCGAGCGACAGGCGCGGCGGTCGGCGTGCCTCGACCTTTCCTGCCTTGAGCGCCTTGCGCGCGGCGGCGTATTCCACCAGCTCCAGCGCGTGGGTCGGGACGCACACCACGTGGCCGGCCTCGCCCGGGCGGTGGCGGGCGCGCCCCGCGCGTTGCAGCAGGCGCGACAGGCCCTTCGGGCTGCCCAGCTGGATGACCTGGTCGACCGCCGGGAAGTCCACCCCGAGGTCGAGGCTGGAGGTCGCCACCACGCAGCGCACGCTGCCATCGCGTAGGCCCTGTTCCGCGGCCTGGCGGAGCGCAGGGTCGATGGAGCCGTGGTGCAGTGCGAGCGAGGCCGGATCGTCCAGCCACACCGACTGCAGCGCCTGGTGCCACAGCTCCGCCTGCGAACGCGTGTTGGCGAACAGCAGGGTGCTGCGCACGTCCTGCAGGCGCGCCACCACGCGCTGCAGCTGCGAAAGGCCAAGATGACCTGCCCACGGGAAGCGCTCGCCGGCGTCCGGCAGCAGCGTCTCGAGCGTCAGGGACCGTGGTTTCGCAGCGTCGATGATCGGCGCGTCGGGGGCGTGCGGCAGGAGCACGTTGCGCGCTTCGGCGAGGTTGCCCAGCGTCGCCGAGAGCCCCCAGGTGCGGGCCGTCGACGACAGCATCCGCAGCCTCGCCAGGCAGAGTTGCAGCAGCACGCCGCGCTTGCTGTCCAGCAGTTCATGCCATTCGTCGACCACGATCGCACGCAGGCCGCGCAGCTGGTCCGCGGTCTCCGGGTAGGAGAGCAGCAGCGCCAACGATTCGGGGGTGGTCACCAGCACGTCCGACTGGCCGTTGCGCGACAGGCGCTTGTCGCGGGCGCTGGCGTCGCCGGTGCGCATCGCCACCGTCCATGGCAGTCCAAGCGCCTCGATGGGCTCGCGCAGGGCGCGGGTGGTGTCGTTGGCAAGCGCGCGCAACGGCGTGATCCACAGCACCCGGGTGCGGGCCGCGACGTGTTCACCGCGCTTGCGCGTCTGGGCCGGCGGGTCGCGCAATGCCTGCAGCAGCGGGCCGCCGAACGCCGCCAGGGTCTTGCCGCTGCCGGTCGGGGTGACCAGCAGTCCATCGCGGCCGGCCAGGTAGTGTCGCCACGCGCTGCGCTGGAACGGCGCCGGCGTCCATCCTTGGCGTGCGAACCAGTGCGCCAGCGGCGCGTCGAAGACGGCGCGGGGCCTGACCGTGGCCTTCATCGCGCCAGTGCCTGCAATGTGTCGAGGCAGTCGGCGTCCTGCATCGGCTTGTCGTGGCGCCAGCGCAGGATGCGCGGGAAGCGCACCGCGATCCCGGACTTGTGGCGCGCGGAACGGTTGACCGCCTCGAAGCCAAGCTCGAACACATGGTACGGTGTCACCGCGCGCACCGGCCCGAAGCGCTCGGTGGTGTGGCCGCGGATCCAGCTGTCGAGCTTCAGGATTTCCTTGTCATCCAGGCCCGAGTAGGCCTTGGCGACCGGCACCAGCGCATCCCCATCCCAGACCGCGAAGGTGTAGTCGGTGTACAGCGTGCTGCGGCGGCCGTGGCCGGCCTGCGCGTAGATCAGCACCGCGTCGATCGTCAGCGGGTCGATCTTCCATTTCCACCAGTCGCCGCGCTTCCGGCCGTGCTGGTAGGGTGCGGACAGGCGCTTCAGCATCAAGCCTTCCACCCCGCGCGCGCGGCTGCCTTCGCGCAACGCGGCGGCCTCCGCCCACGAGGCGACATCGATCCGCGGCGACACGGCGATGCGCGCATCGGCATGCGTTGCGAGCAAGTGCTCCAGCAGGGCGCGACGCTCGGCCTGCGGGCGTGGACGCAGGTCCTCGCCCTCCAGTTCCAGTAGGTCGTACGCGAGCACTCGCACCGGGGTGTCCGCCAGCGTCCTGGGCACGGGCTTGCGGCGCTGGATGCGGGTCTGCAGCGCGGTGAACGGCATCGGCTGGTCGGCATCGCCCCAAGCCAGCAACTCGCCATCGAGCACGGCATCGCGGGGCAGCGTGGCGAGTGCGGCTTCGATCTCCGGGAAGCGTCCGTCGAGGCGCTCCTCGCCGCGCGACCACAGGGCGATATCGCCGGCGCGCCGGATCAGTTGCAGGCGGATGCCGTCCCATTTCCACTCCAGCAGCCAGTCGTCGACCGGGCCCAGCGATTCAGCCTCCGCTTCCAGCGGCGAGGCGAGGAAGAACGGGTAGGGCGAGGCGGCATCGCCGGGTTGTGCCTCGCGCGAGGTCAGGCGCTGCAGGAACTCCGGCGTGGGCGTCCAGCGGCCGAGCATGCGCTGCGCGATCAGCGCGATGTCGACACCCGAGGCTTCCGCCAGCGCCTGCTGCACCAGCCCCCGCGAGACGCCGACGCGCAGGGCGCCGGTCAGCAGCTTGTTGAACACGAAGCGTTGCGCGAACGGCAGCGTCCGCCACGCGCCCACCACCATCTCGCGGCGGATCGACGGATCGGCGTTGCCAACCGGCAGCACCCGTTGTTCGATCCATTCGTGGAGCGGCGCGTCGGCGGCCTGCGTTGCGGGATCGTCCAGCAGCAGCGCGAGCGTCTCCGCGAGGTCGCCGACCGCGTCGTAGCTGTCGTCCACCAGCCACGCCGGGGTGCCGCTCTCATCGGCCACCCACGCACGCAGTTCGGCGCTGCCGGCGATGCGCGCCTTGGCGCCGCCGATCTTTTCGCCGGACAGCAGCCACAGCGCCCACGCCGCATCTTCCGGCGGCGCCTCGCGGAAGTAGCCGACCAGCGCGGCGCGCTTGTCGGCGGTGCCGGTGCTGCGGTCGAGGCGGGAGAACAGGTCGGCGAAGCGGCGCATCAGTCGTCGTCGCCGTAGTCGGTGCGGAACACGCCGGTCGCGATGCCGTCTTCGTTCAACGCGCGCACCAGTGCGTCGGTGGCGCCATGGGTGGCGATGACGCGGCGCGCGCCGGTCTCGCGCACGGTCTGCAGCAGGGCAGGCCAGTCGGCATGGTCGGAGACCACGAAACCACGGTCGTAGTTGCGTCGGCGACGGTTGCCGCGGATGCGCATCCAGCCGGACGCGAACCCTTGCTGCGCGTTGCGGAAACGACGGATCCACGCGCTGCCGGCGGCCGACGGTGGGGCCAGCACCAGTTCACCGGCGTAGTCGCTGCCGCGCGGCTCGTCGGCGACGCGGCGGGTGTCCAGCATCGGGATGCCGGCCTCGCGATAGATCGCGGTGCCGGTGTCGATCGCGCCATGCAGGAACGCCGGTCGGTCGGTATGCGCGGCGAGTTCGGCCAGCACGCGCTGTGCCTTGCCGAGTGCGTAGCAGTAGAGGATCGCGGTGTCGCCGCGGGCTGCGCATTCCTCGCGCCACGCGACGATGTCGCGCGCCACGTCGCCGGTGTCCGGCCAGCGGTAGATCGGCAGCCCGAAGGTGGCTTCGGTGATGAAGGTGTCGCAGGGCACCACCTCGAAGGGTGCGCAGGTCGGATCGTGCTGGCGCTTGTAATCGCCCGAGGCCACCCAGACCTCGCCATCGACCTCGACCCGCACCTGCGCGCTGCCGAGCACGTGGCCCGCCGGATGCAACGACACGCGCGCATCGCCCAGCCTGAAAGGCATGCCGTAGTCATGCGGGTGGTAGGCCTGCTCGCCGAGCCGCCAGCGCAGGATCGGCAGGCCCGGCGTCGCCGCGTGGTACTCGCCCATGTCGATGCGGGCGTGATCGCCATGGCCATGGGTGACCACCGCGCGCGGCACTGGCCGCCACGGGTCGATATGGAAGTCGCCGGCGGGGCAATACAGGCCTTCCGGGCGCAGGACGATCAGGTCGGTCATCGGCAAGGGGTTTACGCGCGTGGCAACGGGATGGATGCCGTACCGCAGGTTCGCAAGGCGCACAGGCTGAATCATTCAGCGTGACGACGGCGGAAGGGCACGATGCCGGCCCGCGATCTCACCCGGTGCGATGCACGCGCGGGACAATATCGGCGTGGAACTCAGCAAGAAGCTCGCCATCCTCGCCGACGCCGCCAAGTACGATGCCTCGTGCGCGTCGAGCGGCGCCAACAAGCGCGATTCCAGCAAGTCCGGCGGCATCGGCAGCACCGAGGGCATGGGCATTTGCCACAGCTACACGCCGGATGGCCGTTGCGTGTCGCTGCTGAAGATCCTGCTCACCAACTTCTGCGTGTTCGACTGCGCGTACTGCGTCAACCGCGTGTCCAGCAACGTACCGCGCGCGCGCTTCGCCACCGACGAGGTCGTGCGGCTCACCCTCGATTTCTACAAGCGCAACTACATCGAGGGCCTGTTCCTGTCCAGCGGGATCATCCGCAACGGCGACTACACGATGGAGCAGCTGGTCGAGGTCGCGCGCAGCCTGCGCGAGGACCACGCGTTCGCCGGTTACATCCACCTCAAGACCATCCCGGACGCATCGCCGGAGTTGTTGGCGGCAGCGGGTCGCTACGCGGATCGCCTGTCGATCAATGTCGAATTGCCGACCGAAGGCGGATTGGAGCGATTCGCGCCCGAGAAGTCGCAAGCCGGCATCCGCAGCGCGATGGGGCAGTTGCGCTGGCGCATCGAGGAGGCAAAGGACGCGCGCAAGCTGGCCAATGCGGGTCTCGCCACCCCCAGCCGGAAGGCGCGGCCGCCGCGCTTCGCGCCGGCTGGGCAGAGCACGCAGATGATCGTCGGTGCGGATGGCGCCAACGACCGCGACATCCTGCTGGCATCGGATCGACTGTACGGCGACTACCGCATGCGCCGGGTGTACTACTCCGCGTTCAGTCCGATCCCGGATGCGTCGAAGGCGCTGCCGGTGATCGCGCCACCGCTGCAGCGCGAGCATCGGTTGTACCAGGCCGATTGGCTGCTGCGCTTCTACGCATTCGAGGTGGAGGAAATCGCGCCGCCCGCCGCCGACGGCATGCTGGACCTCGACATCGATCCCAAGCTGGCCTGGGCGCTGCGGCATCCGCAGGCCTTCCCGGTCGACCTCAACACCGCGCCGAAGGAAGCCTTGCTGCGGGTGCCGGGGCTGGGCGTGCGCAACGTCAGGCGCGTGCTGATGGCGCGTCGGCATGCGCGCCTGCGGCTGGCCGACCTGGCCCGCCTGCGGGCGCCGATGGCCAAGCTGCTGCCGTTCGTCGCCACCCTCGATCACCATCCGCGCCAGCGCCTCGACGATCCGGACGCGCTGCGCGCGCAGCTCGCGCCGAAGCCTCGCCAGGCCGACCTGTTCGGATGAGCGGGCGTCGATGATGTGGTCGGCGTCGGTGGAGCCGGCGTGGTCGATCGACGGCTTCCGCGAAGCTGCACGCGCGGCGCTGCGCGCGGAGGTCGCGCCAGAGCACCTGGACTGGCAGGCCGGCGGGCAGGGCGGGTTGCTCGCTGCGCCGGAGGTCCAGTCCGCATCCGCGCAACGCGGAGCGCCGCGCGTGCCCACCGCCTTCGTCGAACTGGCCGAGACGGTGCTCTGCCACCGTGATCCGGCACGACACGCGCTGCTCTACCGGCTGCTCTGGCGCATCGTCCATGGCGAACGGCACCTGTTGTCGGTGCCGACCGATGGCGACGTGCGCCAGGCGATGCAATGGGCGCGGGAGGTCCGGCGCGACAGCCACAAGATGAAGGCGTTCGTCCGCTTCCGCGAGGTTCCCGGCGAGCAGGATCGCTTCATCGCCTGGTTCGAGCCTGCGCACCACATCCTGCACCGGGTGGCGCCCTTCTTCGCCCGCCGCTTCGCCGGGATGCGCTGGGCCATCCTCACCCCGGATGCCAGTGCGCTGTGGGACGGCGAAGTCCTGCGCTTCGGCTCCGGCGGCATGCCGTCCGATGCCCCGGCATTCGACGATGGCGAGGACCTGTGGCGGACGTACTACGCGCACATCTTCAATCCCGCGCGCCTGAACCCGCGGATGATGCGCCAGGAGATGCCGACGCGTTACTGGAAGCACCTGCCGGAGGCGCAGTTGCTGCCCGCGCTGATCCAGGGCGCCGGTGCGCGCGTGCGCGACATGGCCGAACGCGAACACGCCTTGCCCAAGCGACGCATTCCCGTCGCATCCATGCCGCCGCCCGCGAGCGAACTGTCGGGCGATCGGTCGTTGGCGGCGCTGCGCCGGGCCGCGCAGGGATGCCGCGCTTGCCCGTTGTGGGAGCCCGCGACCCAAACCGTGTTCGGCGAGGGGCCGGAGGATGCACGCGTGTTGGTGCTCGGCGAGCAACCCGGGGACATGGAGGACCTCAGTGGACGGCCTTTCGTGGGCCCGGCGGGCAAGTTGCTGGATCGCGCGCTGGGCGAACTGGGCATCGACCGCGCGCAGCTGTACCTGACCAATGCGGTGAAGCATTTCCGCTTCGAACGACGCGGCAAGCTGCGCCTGCATCGCAATCCCGAGCTTTTGCACGTCCAATCCTGCCGCGCCTGGCTGGCGGCCGAGATCGAACGGGTGCAGCCCCGGGTGATCGTCTGCCTGGGCGCGACCGCAGCGCTCGCGGTATTCGGCGCGGACTTCCGATTGATGGAACGCCGCGGGGTGTTGGAACACCTGCACGATGGCACGCTGGCGCTGGCCACGGTGCATCCGGCCTGGATCCTGCGGCAACCGGATCGCTTGCAGGATGAGGCATATCGTCATTGGCTGGACGACCTGCGGAATGTCTTCACTCGCCCCTGACGACAACGCCGCCTTGCGGCGGCGTTGCGTGGGAGCAGGCGGGGCAGGCGCTTACTTTGTGCTGAGCCCGCGCTTTTCCAGCAAGGGTTCGATCTTCGCCTCGTAGCCGGAGAAGTTCGGGAACAGCTTGCCGGCCGCGATCTCGCCGCCGGGCGCGAGCACGAAGGTGCGCAGGCGATCGCCGTTCGCGCGGGTCAGTCCGCCATGCTGGCGGATGTACTGCTCGGTGTTGGCACCGAGCACCTCCGACCAGATGTAGGCGTAGTAGCCTGCCGCGTAGCCGCCCATGATGTGGCTGAAGTAGGGCGTCTTGTAGCGCGGCGGCACCGCCGCGTAGTCGAAGCCGTCCAGGCGCAGGGCCTCGGCCTCGAACGGCATCACGCCGCCCTTGTCGGGGATCTGCTCCAGCGGCAGCTGGTGCCAGCGCTGGTCGAGCATCGCCGCTGCCAGGTATTCGGTGGTCGCGAAACCCTGGTTGAACTTGGATGCGGCGATGACCTTGTCGAGCAGCGCCTTCGGCATCGGCGCGCCGGTCTGGTAGTGCTTGGCATAGTTCGCCAGCACGCTCGGCCAGTCGGCCCACATCTCGTTGACCTGCGACGGGTATTCGACGAAGTCGCGCGGCACGTTCATCGAGTAGTACGGGTAGCGCACGTCCTGGAAGAAGCCGTGCAGCGCGTGCCCGAACTCGTGGAACGCGGTGGTCACCTCGTCCCAGGTCATCAGGGTGGGCTTGCCCTCCGACGGCTTGGGGATGTTGAGGTGGTTCGCCACCACCGGCTTCTCGCCGCTCAGCGCGGACTGCGCCACGTAGGTGTTCATCCAGGCGCCGCCGCGCTTGGAGGCGCGCGCGTACGGATCCCAGATGAAGATGGCGAGGCGGCTGCCGTCCTTGTCGAACACGTCGTAGGTCCAGGTGTCCGGGTGGTACTTCGGCAGGTCGGTGCGTTCCTTGAAGGTGATGCCGTACAACTGGGTGGCGGCATGGAACACGCCGTTCTCGAGCACGTTGCGCATCTCGAAGTACGGCTTGAGCTGCGATTCGTCGAAGCTGTACTTCGCGGCCCGCACCTTCTCGCTGTAGTACGCCCAGTCCCACGGCGCCAACTGGAACGAGGGCTGGCCCTTGGCCTTCTGCTCGGCGTCGATCATCGCCTGCAGCTCGGCGCCCTCGCGGCGTGCGTTGCCGACCGCCTTCGGCGCGAGCGCGCGCAGCATCCGGTTGACGTTGTCCTGGTTGGCGGCGGTCTCGTCGGCCAGCACGAAGTTGGCGGAGGTGTCGTAGCCGAGCATCCGCGCGCGCTCGGCGCGCAGCTTCAGAACCTGCGAGACGATCGCGGTGTTGTCCCACTGGTTGCCGCGGCTGCCGCGCGCCACCGAGGCCTTGTGCAGGCGTTCGCGCAGGCCGCGGTCCTCGAGCTGCGCCTCGGCCGGCTGGCCGGTGGTGTTGAGCAGGGCGATGACGTACTTGCTCGGCAGGTTGCGCGCCTTGGCGGCCTCGGCCGCGGCGGCGATCTGTTCCTCGCTCATGCCCTTCAGCTGCGCGCGGTCGTCGACGACCACCGCCGAGTCGTTGACCTCGGCCAGCACGTTCTGGCTGAACAGCGTGCCGAGCTTGGACATCTCGGTGTTGATCTCGCGGATCCGCGCCTTCTGCGCCTCGGTCAATGCGGCGCCGCCGCGCACGAAGTCCTCGTAGCGGCGCTCCAGCAGGCGCTGGTCGACGGCATCCAGGCCGAGGGTCGCGCGGGCGTCGTACAGCGCCCTGATCCGCGCGAACAGCTTCGGGTTGAGGGTGATCGCGTCGCGGTGCGCGGCGAACTTCGGCGCGTATTCGCGCTCGATCGCGTCGCGGGCGTCGTTCTTGTAGGTGCCCTGCAGGTTGAAGAACACGTTGCTGGCGCGGTCCAGCACCAGCCCGGTCTTCTCCATCGCGACGATGGTGTTGGCGAAGGTCGGGGCGTCGGGGTTGTCGGCGATCGCGGCGATCTCGCGCAGCTGCTCGGCCATGCCGGCGTCGAAGGCCGGGGCGAAGTCGCCATCCTTGATCAGGTCGAAGCGGGGATAGTTCAGGTCCAGCGTGCTCGGGGCGGCGAACACGCCGGCATAGGCGGTGGCGGGCATCGGGGCCTCCGTCTTGCTGGCCGGGGAGGGAGAGGTGGCGCAGCCAGCCAGCGCGGTGGCAATGGCGAGGGCGAGGGCGGCGGCGATCGGTTGGTTCATGGAAGCCTCGTCGGCATGGGCTGGGCAAACCAGAAGGGTAGCCCAGCCGGTCGCTGCGGGCGCGTGACGAACGGCATGGCCGGCCCGTCCGCCAGGGTGCGTTGGCCGGTGCAGGCACGCGGCATCGATCCGGGCGAAAATCGCCCATCCCCCGACCAGCAGGACCGCCATGGCCAAGACCGCCTACGATTTCGATGCCGCCGCCCTCGACGGCTCCCCGCAGCCGCTGTCCGACTATCGCGGCAAGGTCCTGCTGATCGTGAACGTGGCCAGCAAGTGCGGCTTCACCCCGCAGTACGCCGGGCTGGAGCAGCTCTGGCGCGATTACGGCCCGCGCGGGCTGGTGGTGCTCGGTTTTCCCTGCGACCAGTTCGGCCACCAGGAGCCCGGCGACGCCGACGAGATCCGCAATTTCTGCTCGCTGACCTATGACGTCAGCTTCCCGATGTTCGCCAAGGTCGAAGTGAACGGCGCCGACGCCCACCCCTTGTGGCAATGGCTGAAGGACGAGAAGGGCGGGCTGCTTGGCTTCGACGCCATCAAGTGGAACTTCACCAAGTTCCTGGTCGGGCGCGATGGTCGCGTGATCCGTCGCTACGCGCCGACCGACAAGCCGGAATCGCTCGCAGGCGACATCGAGGCGGCGCTGGCCTGACATGCACGTGTCCGAACCCGCATTCCGCATCGAGTACCAGCGCGAGGGCGAACTGCTCCGCGCGCACGTGACCGGGGTGAATTGCAGCCTGGAGACCACGCTGGACTACTGGACCGCCATGGCTGCCGAGGTGCGCCGCCTGGCCCCGGCCGCGTTGCTGGTGGTCGACGACATGGAGGGCGAGCCGCCGCCGCCGGAGCAGCTCGAGCTGTTCGTCCACGCGATGGTCGGCATGGGTTTCGAGGGCATCCGCGTGGCTTACGTGGAGGGCCATGCCAGCCAGATCGCGCAGGTCGAAGTCGGCGAGATCCTGGCCCGCGAACGCGGCTTCGACGTGCGCGTGTTCGGCGACGAACGCGCGGCGCGGCTGTGGCTGCGCCACGGCATGCGTTGAGTCGCGGCGGCGGGACTCACTTTTCGACGAAGGCGCGCTCGAACACGTATTCGCCCGCGGTCCCGATCCGCGGCGAGGCAGTGAAGCCGCGGCGGTCGAGGATCGCGCGGAAGTCCGCCAGCATCTGCGGGCTGCCGCAGATCATCGCCCGGTCGTGCGCGGGGTCCAGCGGCGGCAGTCCGAGGTCGGCCGCCACCCGCCCGCTGTCGAGCAGGTCGGTCACCCGCCCGCGCTGCAGGCGGCCATGCCAGAAGAAGTCCTCGCGGCTGACCGCCGGGTAGTACAGCAGCTTGTTGCGAACGTCCTCGCCGAGGTATTCGTGGCATTGCAGGCCGCGGCTGATGTAGTCGCGATAGGCGAGGTCGGGTTCGCCGCGCACGCCGTGCACCACGATCACCTTCTGGAAACGCTCGTAGGTCGCCGGGTCCTTGATCACCGCCAGCCACGGCGCGAGCCCGGTGCCGGTGGACAGCAGGTACAGGTTGCGGCCCGGGTGCAGGTCAGAGATCAGCAGGGTGCCGGTGGGCTTGCGGCCGATCAGGATGGTGTCGCCGGGCTTGATGTGCTGCAGGCGCGAGGTCAGCGGGCCGTTTTGCACCTTGATGCTGAAGAACTCGAGCTCTTCTTCCCAGTTGGCGCTGGCGATCGAGTAGGCGCGCATCAGCGGCTTGCCCTCGACCTCCAGCCCGATCATCACGAACTGGCCGTTGTCGAAACGGAACCCGTCGTCGCGGCTGGTGGTGAAGCTGAAGTAAGCGTCGGTCCAGTGGCGGACGTCGAGCACCGTTTCGGTGCCGTAGGGGGAGGCCATGCGTCAGGGATTCGGCGGTGTCGGCGGCCATTTTACGCGGCACCGCGGCCCCGCGTTTGACTTGGCGCAAACCGCCTGGGGTATCAGGGGCGGTTTGGCGGCGTGAGCGCGAGCAAGCGGCCGTTCTCGGCGTCGGTCAGCACGTACACGGTCCCGTCCGGGCCGACCCGTACGTCGCGGATGCGTTCCCCGCGATCCTCCAGCAGGCGCTCTTCGCCGACGATGCGGTCGCCGTCCAGTTGCAGGCGGATCAGGGCCTGCTGGGCCAGGGCGCCGAGGAACAGGCTGTCGTTCCACGGGCTCTCCGGGCGGCCGGTGTAGAAGGCCATGCCGGACAAGCCGGGCGACCGCTCCCAAGCGTGGTAGGGCCGCTCCATGCCGGGCGCCTCGCGACCGCGGGTCTCCGGATAGGGCCGGCCAGTCGCGTAATCGGCGCCATCGCTGATCACCGGCCAGCCGTAGTTCTTGCCGGCTTCGGGCAGGTTCAGTTCGTCGCCGCCGCGCGGGCCGTGTTCGCTTTGCCACAGGCGGCCGCTGCGCGGATCGACCGCCAGGCCCTGCATGTTGCGATGGCCGTAGCTCCACACCACCCGACGGACGCCGGGCGAGGTCGCCCAAGGGTTGTCTTCCGGCATCGAGCCGTCTAGGTTGAGCCGGACCAACTTGCCCTGCAGCACGTCCAGATCCTGTGCCAGCGCCTTCTGGTTGCGCTCACCCTGGCTGATGAAGACGTGGCCCTTGCCATCGAAGGCGATCCGCGACCCGAAGTGCGCACCGCCGGGCAGCTTCGGCACCTGTCGGTACACCACCTGCAGGTCGTCCACGCGGTCCTCGCCGAGGGTGGCGGTGGCCACCGCGGTGCCGGCGGTGCCATCGTCCCCGGGTTCGGCGAAGCTGAGCCAGATCCGGCGGTTGTCCGCGAAGCCGGGGTCGAGGACGACGTCGAGCAGCCCGCCCTGTCCCTGCGCGAACACCGCCGGGACCCCGGCAAGCGGCGCGGACACCGTGCCGTTACGGGCGATCCGGCGCAGGCGTCCGGGGCGTTCGGTGACCAGGAAGCCGGCGTCGCCGGGCAGCAGGGCGACGGCCCACGGATGCACCAAGCCATTGGCGATCACCTGGATGCTAGGCGTGCCCGGCATCGTCGCCGCAGCGGTCGGGGGGCTGGCGGCCTTGGCGGCTTCGCCCGGACCCGCGACCGGCGGCTGCGTGCGCGCGCAGGCATCCAGGGCCAGCGCGAGGACGAAGGCGCTGCCGATCCGGCGCAGCCGCGGCCCCGGCATCAGGCGATCCAGCCGCGATGCACGGCCTTGCGTGCCAGCAGGACCAGGCCGATCGCGATCGCCAGCACCACGCCCTGCATGACCAGCGGCGCCGGGCCCGCGTTGCGTACCGCATCGGTGAGGCCGAACATGCCGATGTCCTGCGCGACCAGGCCGACCAGCGACACCACCAGCAACGGCCGCGCCCAGC
>JAFLEC010000033.1 GCA_017302095.1 Lysobacterales bacterium
GCCGCGCAACCAGGCATCGGCCGGGCGGCCGCGATCCGCGATGCCGGCGTGCACGGCGATCCGGCCCTCCGCGAGCGCGTGCCCGGCCTCGGCATCGCTGCCGGGGTCGAGGTCGAGCTGCAGGAATTCCTCGCGGCGGCCACGGAACAGCGCCAGCAGGCGATGCGAGGGGATGCGCGCCAAAGGCTCCGCGTGGTCGAAGTAGTCGCGGTATTTCTCGCCGGCGGCCTGCTTGCCTTCGACTACCCGCGCGCGGATCACGCCTTCGCGTTCCAGCCAGCCGCGCAGTTCGCCGAGCAGCGCGGCGTCCTCGCTCCAGCGCTCGATCAGGATCGCGCGCGCGCCGTCGAGCGCGGCCTTGGCGTCGGCGATGCCCTTGCCGGCGTCGACGTAAGGAGCCGCGGCGACCTCCGGTTGCAGGCCGGGATCGGCGAGCAGTGCGTCGGCCAGCGGCTCCAGTCCGGCTTCGCGCGCGATCTGCGCCTTGGTGCGCCGCTTGGGCTTGTAGGGGAGGTACAGGTCCTCCAGCCGCGACTTGCTGTCGGCGGCTTCGATTTCGGCGCGCAGGGCATCGTCGAGCTTGCCCTGCTCGGCGATGCTGGCGAGGATCGCGGCGCGGCGTTCCTCCATCTCGCGCAGGTAGGCGAGGCGCTGGTCCAGCGTGCGCAGCTGGGTGTCGTCGAGGCCGCCGGTCGCTTCCTTGCGGTAGCGCGCGATGAACGGGACCGTGGCGCCTTCGTCCAGCAGGCCGACCGCAGCCTCCACCTGCGACGGTTGCGCGCCGATCTCGGTGGCGATGGACAGGGCGATCTTGCGCGCGGTGGCGGCGGGCAGTGCGGGCATGCGGGGCGGTGTCGACGAACGAGGGATCGCGATTGTCGCCGTCCACAGCCGGCGGCGACAGCTTGACAGCCGCGGCTCAGTCGGGAACGCGCGGGTGGCGACGGGCCACGTACAGGCCCAGGCCGACACCCAGCGCCGACATCGCGAGCATGTAGTGGATCGGGGCGGCCGGGTTGTCCTTGATCGCCACGCTCAACAGCACCGGGGTGAGTCCGCCGGCCACCGCGTAGGCCATGTTGTAGGCGAACGACAGGCCGGAGAAGCGCACCGGCGCCGGGAAGCCGCCGACCGCGATCGCCGGCACCAGCGCGGTCAGCCCGACCGCAAAGCCGGCCAGCGCGTACAACCCGTGCGAATACGCGCCGGCCATCGCGTTCGCGTAGAAGGCGAGGAAGGCGCTGCCGAGCAAGATGCTCCACAGCGCCAGCACGCGGCCGGCGCCGTAGCGATCGGCCAGCACGCCGGCGACCAGGTTGGCGAACACGCAGGCCAGGATCGCCCAGGTGTTGCCGGCCAGTGCCTCGGCGCGCGGCACGCCGAGGCCCTGCAACAGGGTCGGCATCATCAGCAGGGTGACGACCACCGCGGCGGTCAGCAGCCAGGTCAGCAGCATCGCCAGCAGCACCGCCCCGCCATGCGCGCGCAGCACGGTCTTCAGCGGCAATTCCGCGGCCAGCGCGCGGCGCGCCTGCAGTTCGGCGAACACCGGGGTCTCGTGCAACTGCCGGCGCAGCACCATCGCCAGCAACCCGAACACGCCGCCGACCACGAAGGGCACGCGCCAGCCCCAGGCCAGCAGCGTGGCCTCGTCGAACGCGGCGTTGACCGCGCGCGCGACCAGCGAGCCCAGCAGGATGCCGGCGCACAATCCGGCCGACAGCGCGCCGCAGGCCAGGGTGCGGTGGCGCGGCGACACGTGCTCGCTGACGAAGACCCAGGCGCCCGGCGCCTCGCCGCCGATCGCCGCGCCCTGCAGGATGCGCAACAGCAACAGCAGCAGCGGCGCCAGCACGCCGGCCTGCGCGTAGGTCGGCAGCAGGCCCATCAGCAGGGTGGGCACGGCCATCATCAGGATGCTCAGCATGAACATCCGCTTGCGCCCCAGCAGGTCGCCGAAGTGCGCCATCACCACGCCGCCCAGCGGTCGCGCCAGGTAGCCCGCGGCGAAGATCCCGAAGGTCTGCACCATCCGCATCCAGTCCGGCATGTCGGCGGGGAAGAACAGCGCGCCCATCGTGGTCGCGAAGAACACGAAGATCACGAAGTCGTAGAACTCGAGGGCGCCACCGAGCGCGGACAGGGTGAGGGTCTTGGCCTGTTGCCGGGTCAGGCCGGCGGGTGCGGTCGTGGTGGTGGCATGCATCCCGCCAAGCGTATGCCATGCGCGGCCCGCGGCGAAGTGCCCACGGGCAGGCTGCCGGGCGCCCCGGGTGCGTGCCACACTCGCGGCAATCGGGTGCAAGGGGTGGGCGATGCGGATGCGCAATTCGGGATGGGCGCTGGCGGTGGCCGTCGGCATGCTGGCAGGTGGCGCGGCGGCGCAAGTCGCGCCGATGACCGCGGACATCACCGGCAAGAAGTTCGTCGTGCCCGAAGTACAGCGCGATTTCACCAAGCGGGTGGTGATGATCCCGATGCGCGACGGGGTCAAGCTGTACACCGTGATCGTGATGCCGAAAGGCACCACGAATGCCCCGATCCTGCTGACGCGCACCCCGTACAACGCCGCCAAGCGCGCCGAGCGGGTGCCGAACGCCACCCGCATCGTCGATGCGTTGCCGCAGGGCGACACCGTGTTCGCGGAGGACGGCTACATCCGCGTGTTCCAGGACGTCCGCGGCAAGTACGGCTCCGAGGGCGAGTACGTGATGACGCGGCCGCCGCGCGGACCCTTGAACGCGACCGGCGTGGACCATGCCACCGATGCCTGGGACACCATCGAGTGGCTGGTCAGGCACGTGCCGGAAAGCAATGGCCGGGTCGGCATGCTGGGCTCGTCGTACGAGGGCCTGACGGTGGTGATGGCGCTGCTGGATCCGCATCCGGCATTGAAGGTCGCCGCGCCGGAGAGCCCGATGGTCGATGGCTGGATCGGCGACGACTGGTTCCAGAACGGCGCCTACCGGCAGGTCAACCTCGGCTACTTCACCGGGCAGATGACCGCGCGCGGGGCGGGCAGCGAGATCGCGCGCGCGACCAACGACGACTACACGAATTTCCTGCGCGCCGGTTCGACCGGCGCCTACGCGCGCGCCGCCGGCCTCGACCAGGTCCCGGCATGGCACAAGGTCAGCCAGCACCCCGCGTACGACGCGTTCTGGCAGGGACAGGCGCTGGACAAGCTACTCGCCGGGTTGCCGGCGATCCAGGTGCCGACGATGTGGGAACAGGGCCTGTGGGACCAGGAGGACATCTATGGCGGACATACCGCCTGGGCCGCACTGGAGGCGAAGGACACCGACAACACCCGCAACTTCCTGGTGATGGGGCCATGGCGGCATAGCCAGGCCAATTACGACGGCAGCAGCCTCGGCGACCTGCGTTTCACCGGCGACACCGCGCTGGAGTGGCGTCGCGACGTGCTGAAGCCGTTCTTCGACCAATACCTGAAGCCGGGCGCGCCGGTCGCCAACACCCCGCCGGTGTGGATCTACGACGCCGGGCGCAACCGCTGGAATACCTACCAGCGCTGGCCCCAGTCCTGCGCGCAAGGCTGCCCGCACGCCTCGGCGAACCTCTACCTGCGCGCGGACGAGACATTGGGGGCGCAAGCTCCCGCTTCGGGCGACGCGCAATACGCCGAATACGTGTCCGATCCCGCCAAGCCGGTGCCCTTCGTGCCGCGCCCGGTGGACATGGGCGACCGCGCGACCTGGACCACCTGGCTGGTCAAGGACCAGCGCTTCGTGGATGGCCGCACCGACGTGCTGACCTATACGAGTGCACCGCTGTCCGCGCCGCTGGTGTTGGCGGGGATCCCGCAGGTGGAGTTGCAGGCGTCCACGTCCGGCACCGACAGCGACTGGGTGGTGAAGCTGATCGACGTCTATCCGGACATCCATCCGGATGATCCCAAGATGGCCGGGTTCCAGCTGCCGCTGGCGATCACCATCTTCCGTGGCCGCTATCGCGAGGGCTTCGACAAGCCAACGCCGTTGCTGGCCGACGCGCCGCTGGCCTACGCCTTCGACCTGCCCAACGTGAACCACGTACTCAAGCCCGGCCACCGCCTGATGGTGCAGGTGCAATCGACCCTGTTCCCGCTGTACGACCGCAATCCGCAGTCCTACGTCGACAACATCTTCTTCGCGAAGCCGGGCGATTACCGCAAGGCCACCCAGCGGATCTGGGCCACGCCCGAGCACCCCAGCCTGGTCCGCCTGCCGGTGGTGTCCGGGACCTTGCCCTGAGGCCGGCAAGGGCCGGCGTACCGACAACACCCGAGGAGACCCGGCATGGCATCCACGAGTCCCGAACTGGAGCATTTCGTCCGCGAGGCGCTGGCCCGCGGGCAGTCGCGCACCGCGATCCGCGCGGCGCTCGCCGCCGCCGGATGGAGCGAGGAGCAGACCCGTGGCGTGCTGGACGGCTATGCGGAGGTGGACTTCCCGGTGCCCGTGCCGAAGCCCCGCGCGTCGCTGTCCGCCAAGGAAGCCTTCCAGTACCTCGTCCTGTTCGCGACGCTGTATTTCAGCGCCTACCACCTCGGCAGCCTGCTGTTCGACCTGGTCAACCACGCGCTGCCGGATCCCGCGGACCAGGCGCAGTTCCCGATCTTCGGCGACTCGATGCGGTTCTCGGTCGCGGCGCTGGTCATCGCCTTCCCGGTGTTCGCGTGGATGTCCCATCGGGTCGGGGCCGACCTCGCGCGGCATCCGATCAAGCGCCTGTCGCCGGTGCGCCGATGGTTGACCTACCTCACCCTGTTCGTCGCGGCCGGGATCCTGATCGGGGACATGACCTCGCTGGTCTACAACCTGCTCGGGGGCGAGGCGACGCCGCGCTTCCTTTGCAAGGTCGCGGTGGTGGCGATGATCGCCGGCGGGGTCTTCCACTACTACCTGCACGACCTGCGCCGCGAAGAGGTGGAGGCATGAAGGCCTTGGGCCTGGGCCGCACGCTGATGGTGGTCGCCACGGTCGTGGTGGTGGCGACGCTGGTCGCCGCGCTGTTGGTGATGGAATCGCCATCGAAGCAACGCGACCGCCGGATCGACCAGCGGCGGACCGGCGAACTGACCGCGATCGCCGACGCCATCGACGCCTGGGTGCTGGCACGCAAGGCGTTGCCGGGTTCGCTGGCCGAACTCGCGCGCCAGCCGGGCCTGTCGTTGCCGATCGTGGATCCCGTCGATGCCGCGCCCTACGGATACGCCGCAGTCTCCGCGCGTGCCTATCGGCTTTGCGCGAACTTCGCGACCAGCACGGCGGATCCTCGGCGTGGGGCCGCGGGGCGCTATTGGACGGCCAGTGAGTGGAAGCATCCGGCCGGCCCGCATTGCTTCGAGCGCACCGTCGTCGACGCCGCCGAAGTGGCCGCGGCCGCTGCGGTGGTGCCCTAGGTCGCGAACAGGTCGTCCTGCGCGCGGCTGCCGTCGGGCGCCGCGAAACCCGAGAGCCCTGCGCCGACCAGACGGAAGCGCGTCTGTGCGGGCAGGACCACGCGCTCACGGAGGGCGCAGGCGATGTCGGCGAACGCCTGTTCGCTGGTCGGCGGCTCGGCCGCGGTCAGGCTGCGGGTCAGGGTGCGGAAGTCGGCGGTCTTCAGCTTCAGCACCACCATCCGCGCGATCCGGTCGGGATGCTGCTGGCGTTCGCGCAGGTAGCCGGCCCACGCCTTCGCCGCCATCCGCCGGATGTGCGGCTCCAGTTCGTCCAGCAGCAGGTCCTCCGCGAAGGTGTCCTCCGCCGACACCTGCAGGGTGGGGCGCTCCGGCTGCACTGCGCGGTCGTCGATGCCCCGTGAGAGCTCGTGCAGGCGCACGCCCCAGCGGCCGAAGTGCCGCTCCAGCGCATCGATGCCGCTGGCGCGCAGGTCGGCGCAGGTGGCGATGCCGAGCGCGGCGAGCTTGGCCTCCATGACCTTGCCGACGCCGGGCAGCTTGCCCACCGGCAACGGCGCGAGGAAGGCATCGACCATCGCCGGCTTCAGCACGAACTGTCCGTCCGGCTTGTTCCAGTCGCTGGCGATCTTGGCGAGGAACTTGTTGGGTGCGATGCCGGCGGAGGCGGTGAGCCGGGTTTCCTCGCGGATCGCATCGCGGATGCAGCTGGCGATCGCGGTGGCGCTGCCGAGGTCCTGCTTCGGTACGGTGACATCGAGGTAGGCCTCGTCCAGCGACAGCGGTTCGACCAGGTCGGTGTGGCGTTCGAAGATGCCGCGCACCTGCCGGGACACCGCCTTGTAGCGGACGAAGTCGGGCGGCACGAAGATCGCCTCGGGGCACAGGCGTTCCGCGCGTACCGCCGGCATCGCCGAGCGCACGCCGAACCTGCGGGCTTCGTAGCTCGCCGCGCACACCACGGAACGCGCGCCGCGCCAGGCCACCACCACCGGTTTACCGCGCAGTCCGGGATCGTCGCGCTGTTCCACCGACGCGTAGAACGCGTCCATGTCGACGTGGATGATCTTGCGCCGGGGGATGTCGCTCACGCCGCGATCCTGGGGCGGATGCGTCGCAGGATCAGCGCCAGAACACGATCCGGTGGTATCCCGGGTCGGGCCTGTCCTTGCGCGGCTTGCGATCGCTGTAGGGCGGGCGCGCGATGCGCAGCTCGTGGCGGCCGGCGGGCAGGTCGCGCACGTCGATCATCGCCAGCAGCGCCGGGCGATCGGTGCGGGGATCGTTGCTGGCGTCGTAGCGCAACCCCGGCAGCGGGCGTCCGTCCAGGGACACCGCGTGCAACTTGCCCAGGCAGGCGAGCAGCGCGGCGGCGCGCGCCTCGTCGTTCGCCGATCCGGGGATGGGGCATTGCTGCATCAGCGCCTCGACCCGGCGTGGTACGTAGGGCACCACCAGCTTCAGGTAAGGACCGCGCACGACCATGCCCGGGATGTAGGGCTGCGCGCGCCCCGCCTGCGGATCGCGCTGGTCGTCGTAGTAGTCCGTCTCGACGTCCAACGCGTCGCTCGCCGGGAACAGGCCGTAGTTGCCGATCCATTCGGGCCGCTGGATGCCGACCAGGCTGGTGGTCGCCGTCACCATCGCCAGGATGACGGCACCGTTGAACAGCAACATTGCCTGCCGCTGCCCGCCGTTGCTGGACAGGATCGACAGGATCGGATTCCTGCCGACCCCCATGCCAAGGCGCGATCCGATTCGCAGGGTCGTGCTGATCGCGTGCCGCAGCCAGGCATCGCGCGGCAGGCGTGCGCCGAGCTGGCGGTCGAGCAGCATCGCGGCCAGCACCGGCAGGAACAGGATGGCGAAGATGGTCGCGAACAGGACCATGACGTTCACCTTCCAGCCGAACGCCGCCGCCGCCAGATTGACCAGTGCGAGTCCGCCGCAGAACACCACGCAGATGACCGCCAGCGTGCTCGCGATCAGCACGCCTACCGCGAAGGCCACGCTGGCGCGGTTGTCCGCGCGTTCGACCGTGGCCGCCATGTCGAAGCCGCGCTCGCGTTCGACCTCCGACTGGATCGGGCCCAGCTTCAGCCGGTCGTAGCGGATGCCGGCCGGATAGACCGACTGCATGCCGACCAGGGCGATCCACATCGCGCGCAGCATCAGGTGGATCACGAAGGTCGCGGCCAGCACCACGGCGGCGCTCTTGGCGTAGACGTACGACATCACCACGACCATCCGCCAGTCGCCGTTGACGCGTGGTTCCAGCGTCAGCAGGACGCCATCCAGCCATCCCGGCAACTGCAGCATGGCGAACACCGCCACGCCGGAAATCAGCAGTTCCACCTCCCAGGTGGGCGTGGTGCGGGCGGGCAGCTGGGGAGCGGTGTGCGGGGCGTCCATGGCCCGGCATGGTGCGGGCCATGCGCGGGGCTGGCAAGCCTCAGGTCAGGCCGAACGCGTAGTACAGGCCGATCACCACGAACACCGCGGCCGTCTTCACCAGGGTCACCGCGAAGATGTCCTTGTAGGCCTGCCGATGGGTCAGCCCGGTCACCGCCAGCAGGGTGATCACCGCGCCGTTGTGCGGCAGCGTGTCCATCCCGCCCGAGGCCATCGCGGCGACACGGTGGAGCACCTCCATCGGGATGCCCGCGGCGTTCGCATTGGCGATGAAGGTCTCCGCCATCGCCGCGAGCGCGATGCTCATCCCGCCGGACGCCGAACCGGTGATGCCGGCCAGCGCGGTCACCGTGACCGCCTCGTTGACCAGCGGATTCGGGATCGCGCCGAGCGCATTGGCGACCACCAGGAAGCCGGGCAGGGCGGCGATCACCGCGCCGAAGCCGTATTCGGAGGCGGTGTTCATGCCGGCCAGCAGGGCGCCGCCGATCGCGGACTTGCTGCCTTCGGCGAAGCCCGCGACCACGGTCTTCCAGGCGAACAACAGGACGCAGGCGATGCCGGCGAGCAACGCGCCTTCCACCGCCCAGATCGCGGCGACCTTCGAGACTTCCTGCACCACCGGGGCCGGGTTGCCGATCATCGCCGGCACGAAGCTGGCGCTCTCGCCGTAGTGGGCCGGGATCCACAGGGTCAGCAGCTTGTTGGCGATGCCGACCACCAGCAGCGGCAGCAACGCCACCAGCGGGTTGGCCAGCTTGCCGCCGGCGAATGCGGCCGGCTCGTTGATGAGGGTGGCGAGGTCGCCGTAGCCCTCGCCGGCCCGCAGCGCGACGCGGCGTCGCCAGTCGAGGTAGGCCAGCCCGACCACCAGGATGAACACCCCGCCGAGGGTGCCGAGGACCGGCGCGGCCCAGGTATCGGTGCCGAAGAAGGTGGTCGGGATGATGTTCTGGATTTGGGGGGTGCCCGGCAGCGCGTCCATGGTGAAGGTGAACGCGCCGAGCGCGATGGTGCCGGGGATCAGCCGCTTGGGGATGTCGCCCTGGCGGAACAGTTCGGCGGCGAAGGGGTAGACCGCGAACACCACCACGAACAGCGAGACCCCGCCGTAGGTCAGCAGCGCGCAGACCACCACGATCGACAGCATCGCCCGCTGCGCGCCGACCACGCGGATGGTCGCGGCCACGATCGCCTTGGAGAAACCGGACAGCTCGATCACCTTGCCGAACAGCGCGCCGAGCAGGAACACCGGGAAGTACAGCTTGAGGAAGCCGACCATCTTCTCCATGAACAGGCCGGTGAACATCGGCGCGACCTGCGCGGGATCGGTGAGCAGCACCGCCCCCAGGGCGGCAACCGGCGCGAACAGGATGACGCTGTAGCCGCGGTAGGCCACGAACATCAGGAAGCACAGCGCGGCCAGCACGATCAGAAACGACATCGCCATCCCCGGCGGAGGAACTCGGGCTGCGAGTGTGGCCCGCCTTCGGGGGCGCCCCCATTGTCCGAACGTCCAATGCCGCCGCGGCCACGACCGGCCTACCGTGCACCCATCGGCGGCGAGCGTGCCGACCGCGTGCATGCACCCGTGAGGAGGGGACAGATGAAGCGCAAGCAATTGAGCATGGCGATCCAGGGTCTGCTGGCCGTGTCGCTGCTGGCGACCACGCCGGCGATGGCGCAGGACGCCGCGCCGCAGGGCGGGGAGAAGAAGGCGACCACGCTGGAGACCGTCAAAGTCACCGCGCGCAAGCGCGAGGAGACCCTGCAGGAAGTCCCGGTGGCGGTGACCGCGTTCACCGCGGACACCCTGGACAAGCTCAACGTCCGCGACCTCGCCGACCTCGATGCGCAGGTGCCGAACCTGACCATCTACGCCGCCCGCGGCTCCAACACCACGCTCACCGCCTACATCCGCGGCGTCGGCCAGTCCGATCCGCTGTGGGGCGTGGACCCGGGCGTGGGCCTGTACATGGACGACGTCTACATCGCCCGCCCGCAGGGCGCGCTGCTGGACGTGTTCGACGTCGCCCGCGTCGAGGTCCTGCGCGGTCCGCAGGGCACCCTGTACGGCAAGAACACCATCGGCGGCGCGATCAAGTACGTCTCCAAGGGGCTGTCGCCGGAGTTCAACGGCTACGGCTCGGTGACCGTCGGCAGCTTCGGCCAGCGCGATTTCAAGGCCGCGGTCGGCGGCGGCCTCGGCGGCAGCGAGTACCTGCGCGGCCGGATCTCGGTGGCGAGCCTGAAGAACGACGGCTTCGGCGAGAACATCGTCACCGGCGACCCGGTCAGCAACAAGGACACGCTGGCCTACCGGCTGTCGCTGGGCGCCTACGTGACCGACGCGGTCGACCTGCAGTTCGCCCTCGACCACGTGAAGGACGATTCCGGCGTGCGCGGCGCGCAGATGCTGGAAGCCAACCGCTTCGTGCCCAATACGCCGCCGCTGGACAGCCGCTACGACGTCCGCAACGGCATGCCGAACGTCAACCAGACCACGATGAGCGGCGCGTCGATCACCGCCAACGTGCGCGCCAGCGACGACTGGAACTTCAAGTACGTGCTGGCCAAGCGCGAATCCGACACCGAGACCAACATCGACTTCGACACCACCCAGTCGAAGATCGCCGACGTCAAGGCGTTCTACAACGACGAGCAGGTGACCCACGAGCTGCAGGCCAACTACGACGGCGGCGGCAAGTCGCGCGGCGTGGTCGGCTTCTACAAGTTCGACGGCTATGCCGGCGGCCAGGTGCTCAACAACTTCTTCAACGTGCTGTTCGGCGACACCCAGGGCAAGGTCTATACCGAAAGCTACGCGCTCTACGCCGATTGGACCTTCGACGTCAGCGAGCAGTTCAGCATCGACGTCGGTGCCCGCTACACCAACGAGGACAAGCACGCGATCGTGCTCAACCGCGGCTATTCGGACGCCACCTTCACCAAGCCGATCTCGGTGGCGGCGAACTTCGACAAGACCATCACCTTCAAGAACTTCTCGCCGAAGATCTCGCTGGATTACCAGCTGACCCCGGACGTGCTGCTGTACGGCGTGGCCAGCCGCGGCTTCAAGTCCGGCGGCTACAACATCCGCGCGCAGGCGGTGGCGGTGCCGCGCTCGGCGGAGCCGTTCGACGACGAGCAGGTCGACAGCTACGAGGTCGGCACCAAGATGGGCCTGCTGGACCAGCGCCTGTTCCTGAACCTGGCGGCCTTCCACAACAAGTACAAGGACATCCAGCTGTCGGTGTTCACCGCCTACGACAGCAACGGCGACGGCACCGACGATGCGTTCTTCGGCGACTTCACCAACGCCGGCGCCGGCACCGTGCAGGGCCTGGAGGTCGAGTACCAGTGGCTGCCGACCGCCCACTGGGCGATCACCGGCAACCTCGCGTGGCTGGACGCCCAGTACGACCGCTTCATGTACGCCGGCGTGAACATCGCCGACGAGCAGACGTTCACCAACGCACCGGAGTTCTCGGGCGCCTTCAACATCGAGTACCGCACCCCGGTCGGGGCCGGCGACCTGTCGGCGCGCATCGGCTACAGCTACCAGTCGTCGGTGATCGCGACCACCGAGATCATCCGTGCGGAGATCCCGCCGAACGGGCGTCCGCCGATCTCGCAGGACGGCTATGGCCTGCTCAGCGCCGGCGTGATCTGGAACATCAACCCGGCGTGGACGGTGTCGCTGCAAGGCACCAACCTGGCGGACGAGGAGTACCTGACCACCGGTTACAACCTCAACCGCGCGCTCGGCGTCTACACCGGCTTCTACGGCCCGCCGCGCCAGTACAGCCTCAGCGTGCGCTACAACTTCTGATCCCGGCAGGTACCGGCCGGTTCGGACGAGGGCGGGCTTCGGCCCGCCCTCGCGTTATGCTCGACCGCCCATGCGACGTGCCCGCCACGCCCCTGATCCTTCGCTGAGCGACGCCCGATGCTGAGCGTCGCGGTCGTCGTCGGCGCCGCGTTGCTGTGGCTGGGGCTGCTGTTCGGCATCGCGCTGTACGCCGAACGCCGGCCGGGCGTGCTCGCGCGGCACTGGCGGCATGTGTATGCGCTGTCGCTGGCGGTCTATTGCACGTCGTGGACCTTCTTCGGCACCGTCACCCAGGCGGCGCGCTACGATTGGCCGCTGCCGCCGACCTTCGTCGGCACCCTGCTGCTGTACCTGCTGGCCGCCGGCGCGATGCTGCAGCTGGTGCGGCTGGCACGCTCGACCAACGCGACCTCGATCGCCGACCTGATCGCGACCCGGCTCGGCAAGGATGCGTGGCTCGCGGCCGCGGTCACCCTGGTCGCGGCGCTTGGCCTGATCCCGTACATCGCCCTGCAGCTGAAGGCGGTGTCGATGAGCTTCGCCCTGCTCACCGGCTCGCGCGCCGGCCTCGACCTGCCGGCCTGGCGCGACAGCGCGCTGTACGTCGCGCTGGTGATGGCGCTGTTCGCGATGCTGTTCGGCACCCGCCGCGCCAGCGTGGCCGAGCACAACCGCGGACTGGTGCTGGCGATGGCGTTCGAATCGCTGTTCAAGCTGGCGGCGATGCTGGCCCTGGGCGTGTTCGTCTGGCTCGGGCTGGGCCTGCCGCAGGCGCCGCCAGCGCCGCAGGCAGCGGACACCGGCGGCTTCTATCCGCTGGTCGCGCTGGGCGTGCTGGCGATGTTCACACTGCCGCACCAGTTCCACGTGGGGGTGGTCGAGTGCCGCGACGAGCGCCACGTGCTCACCGCGCGCTGGCTGTTCCCGCTGTACCTGGTGCTGATCGCGCTGCCGGTGTTGCCGCTGGCGCGGGCCGGCGACGCATTGCTGGCGGGGCAGGGCGTGCCCTCGGACCTGTACGTGCTGGCGCTGCCGATGGCGCAGTCCCACCAGGGGCTGGCGCTGTTCGCCTTCCTCGGCGGCCTCAGCGCGGCGACCGGCATGGTGGTGGTCAGCACGCTCACGCTGAGCCTGATGATCGGCAACCACTGGCTCGCGCCCGGCTTGCTGCGCGGCGCGTGGTCGCGCGGCGATGCCGGCGACCTGCGGGGCAACGTGCTGCTGCTGCGCCGGCTCGGCATCGTCGCGATCATGCTGCTGGCCTGGGGCTACAGCCGCGGCATCGCCGGCAACGCGGCGCTGGCCGACGTCGGCGCGCTCTCGTTCTCGGCGCTGGCGACGCTCGCGCCCGCCTTGGCGTTCGCGGTATGGCGCCCGCAGACCCCGCCGCGCGCCGCGATCCTCGGCCTGTTCGCGGCGTTCGCCACCTGGTTGTGGTGCCTGCCATTGCCCTTGCTGCTGCGGGGCGAGGCGCCCGCGTGGATCGCGTCGGGCCCGGCGGGGATCGCGTGGTTGTCGCCGGCCGGCTTCCTCGGGCTGACCGACTGGACCCCGCTGGGGCGCGCGGTGGTCGCCAGCCTGCTGGTCGGTGCCGCCGCCACCCTGGCCAGTGCTTCGTGGTTGCGCCCGGCACTGCGCGCCGGCCTGCGCCGGCTGGACGCGCGCCGGCTGGATAACGTGGCCCGGCGATTCCTGCCGGCCAGCCAGGTGCGCGAACTGTTGGCGCATCGCGACGCCGAAGCGGAGGTCGAGCGCGCGCTGTCGGCGGTGCTGGGGTCGGCCTCGGCGCGAGTATTGCTGGATGCCGCCCGCCGCGAGGCCGGTGCCGACCTGCGGCCCGGCGCCGACCTGGAGACGGTTGCGGCGATCGTCGGCGAGGCCTCGCAGGACCTGCGCTTCAACCAGCGCCTGCTGGAGGCGGCGCTGGAGAACATGAGCCAGGGCATCAGCGTGGTCGACCGCGACCTGCGGCTGGTGGCCTGGAACCGGCGCTACCAGGAATTGTTCGGCTATCCGCCGGGCATGCTGCGGGTCGGCATGCCGATCGCGGAAGCCTCGGCTTGGGCGCTCCGCCACGTGGCTGCCCCAGGCGGGCCGGATGGCGAGGCCGCGTTGCAGCGGCGGCTCGCGCACATGCGCGCCGGCAGCTCGCATCTGTCGGAACGGGTGTTCCCCGATGGCAGCATCATCGAGATCCGCGGCAACCCGATGCCCGGTGGCGGCTTCGTCGCCACCTTCACCGACGTCACCGCGTTCCGCCAGGCCGAGGCCCAGCTCAAGCGCAGCAACGAGACGCTCGAACAGCGCGTGGTCGAGCGCACCGCCCTGCTGGAGTCGGCCAAGCGCGAGGCCGAGCATGCCAACGACGCCAAGAGCCGCTTCCTTGCCGCGATCGGCCATGACCTGCTGCAGCCGCTGCATGCCGCGCACCTGTTCGCCGACGCATTGGCGCAGCGCGGCGCCGGCGAACAACGCGAGCTGGCGCGGCAGATCGGCGGCGCGCTGGACGACACCACCGACCTGCTGACGACCCTGCTCGACATGTCGCGGCTGGAGGCGGGCGGCCTGGTGCCGGAAACGCGCGATGTCCCGCTGGCCGATGTCCTCGACCCGCTAGTGGCCCAGTTCCGCGCGATCGCCGCCGAGCGCGGCCTGCGCCTGCGCCACGTGCCGACCCGCGCCTGGGTCCGTACCGATCCGCAGCTGCTGCGGCGCGTGCTGCAGAACTTCCTCGCCAATGCGCTGCGCTACACCGATCGGGGTTCGGTGCTGCTGGGCGTGCGCCGGGTCGGCGACACCCTGCGGATCGAGGTCCACGACACCGGGCCCGGCATCGAACAGGACCAGCGCGAACGCATCTTCGAGGAGTTCCGTCGTGGCGATGACGCACCCGGGCAGGGCCTGGGCCTGGGCCTCGCCATCGCCCAGCGCATCGCCAGCCTGCTCGGTTCGCGCGTGAGCCTGCGCAGCCGGCCCGGCATCGGCAGCCTGTT
>JAFLEC010000034.1 GCA_017302095.1 Lysobacterales bacterium
GGAGTGCGACAGGTTCCAAGTCCCCATCGTCTAGAGGCCTAGGACATTACCCTTTCACGGTAGCGACCGGGGTTCGAATCCCCGTGGGGACGCCAATTAGATCAAGCACTTAGGGCTGCCGAGAGGTGGCCCTAAGTGTTTTTGGGGAATCTTTGGGGAATTGATCGCCGCGTCCATGCGCGCGTGGCCAGTGACGAGAAGATGCACTCACTTGCGGAAGTGCGGTCGCTAAAGGCCCAATTCGCGTAGGCACGACGCCTGGACTATAGGCAGGCTGGAGGCGACCCAAGCAGAGGTGCCCACTCATGGATGCTGAACCCCAGGCCTTGACGATCCAGGAAGTCTGCGAGCGCACGCGCTTGTCGCGCTCGACCATCTACAGCCTGATCAAGCAAGGCCGCTTCCCAAGGCAGTTGAAATCGGGGCGCTCAAGTCGCTGGCTGCGGGCGGAGCTCGTCGACTGGTTTGTGGTCAGGGCCCAGGACAGGGGCCAGTAGGCCGGGCGGGCATCGTATCGTGCAATACGAGCCCTGGCGCATTCCGACCGCGCAGTCCAGGCGCCGCACGTCTACAGCAACAGGTCATCCGCATAAACCAGGCGCCCCTGCCAAATCGTGCCGGCGCCGTACTTCGGGATATCCGCACGTGGTGGTGGATCACCCTCGAACTGTTCCCACTCCTCGATGCGTACGCGGAACCGTGCGACCGGGGGGGACTCCGCATTCTCGGCCAGGGGCGTGCGCGCCTGGATCGACACCTGGCTAGACAGTTCGCCGACCCAGACCACCTCGGCGATGTTTTCGCCATGCCCGCGGATCTCCAATTCGACCACGTCGCGCGTGGTCCAGCCGAGGTCGCCGCCGATGGCCGGGTCGAACTCCTGCAGGCGTGCCACCACGGTCCGGTTCTGCGCGACCGCCGCGGCCCATTCACGGGCGCGGCCGCCGCGGTGGCCGGTGTAGCCGCTGACGACCACGCGTACGTGGCGGTCGTCGGTACGGCTGACGCTGGCGGTGCGTTCCGGCGCGATCTGCACGAAGTCGGCGCGCACCGGCAGCGACAGGTGTTTGCCGGCCACGCTTTCAGGCTGGTAGCGGGCCAGCGCCAGCCGAAGGAATGGCCAGAAGGTGGCGCGTGGACTGAAGGCGATGTCCACGTACCACAGGCCGCGTTCCTCGCTGTACTGCGGCAGGTAGCCCAGCGCCATCACCGGTACGCTGGACGGCTGCGCGGGATTGTCTTTCTTCGGCGGCAGGGGCAGCGGCAACGCCGCCACGGGCGCGGCCGGGAAGCCGGGACGGTGGCGGTCATCGATACGGCTCAGGGCGAGGCCGGAATCGAAGTCCAGCAGCTGCAGCGGGCGTTTTTCGACGCCGGGTGCGATCCAGGCCGGATCGCTGCCCCATTGGCTGACGTACTCGAAGCCTTCGGCCGGGTTCGGCGGCGGCGGGTAGCCGGCCGTGTCACTGCCGCCAGGTGCGAGCAGCACCGCCAGCAGTTCGCCGTCCCCGGAACTGTTCCAGCCGCGCTCCAGATAGATGCGCATTCCGGCGCCGCGGGTGTGGCGACGGCCGAAGGGTTGTTCCGGCTCTTCGCCGTCG
This sequence comes from Lysobacterales bacterium, assembly GCA_017302095.1. GTDB lineage: Bacteria > Pseudomonadota > Gammaproteobacteria > Xanthomonadales > Xanthomonadaceae > Thermomonas. The sequence continues at coordinate 1,602 of JAFLEC010000034.1, forward strand.
GACCAGCGGAACAGCGGTAGCACCGAATGCACCTTGGGCGGCTCGGGCGCAACCGTGGACGGCACCGCGATCTCCAGTTCGGCGCTCACCACGCTCATGCCGTCGTCGAGCGGGTCGGAGGGGTCTGGCGCCAGGGCATCGGGGGAGAAGTATTCCCGGAAGCGCGTGGTCGCACGGAACCGGTAGTGGACGCGGTGGTGGCGAGTGTCGGGAAAGGTGTGCAGCGCCGCGTGCAGCCAGACGTTCTCCCAGCCCGGCGCGTCGAGCATCTGGTCGCCGACCCACAGGGGCACGATACTCTCGTGTGGCAACACCTTCGTGGTGAAGGCGGCGAGAGTCGCGTCGCGTTGCACCGGCGCCGGTAGCGCCAGGTCGTCGACGGTGTCGGTCCAACGCGCGCTCGCCGACACCGATTCGGTGCTCGGGCCATGCACTTCCAGTCCGCCGAACAACGCGGCCAGGGTCGAGCCGGGCGCGCGCAGCACCCTGACCGTGGTCGGCCGCGGTGCCTGCACTGGTCGCGGCACCGCATGCACCAGCGTGACCGGCTCGCTCGGCGACAGTCCCCACAGCAGGCCGTCGGCGGCCGCTTCGCGCGCGACGGGATCGCCAGTGATGGACGGGGCCAGCGATCGCCATACTCCGAGCCAGTCCAGCCGCGCCTTGGGCAGGGCGCTGGATAGACGCAGGCGCTGGACATCGCCGGCCGGCAGCGCGATGTCGATGCGGTGCGCGTCGATGCGCCCGTCAAGCTGCGCGCCGCCCGCGAGGGTCAGCAGGAACGGCTGCGGATGCGGCCAGGCGCCTGAGTAGTCCGCGGTGATGCCCTCGGTACCCCAGGGGAATGCGATCACGCGGCCCGCGCCGGCCTCGTGGAAGACCAGCGAGACACCGCGCGCCAGCGGGTCGGGCAGGTAGGGCAGGGTGAGCTGCTGGGTGTCGTGGACGATGTACTGGCCCGGGGCCGGGGCATCGCCCTTGTTCAGCACGAGCGCGGCGTCCACGCCCGCGGCCGGCGGCAGCACCTTCAGCGGGTGCGCCGGCGCATGCGGATTGAAGTGGTCGCCATTGACCGGTTCCGGCAGCAGGCGCACGCCCGGAAGCGGGCTGGCGGCGCCGGTCGGATCGGTCGGGTGTGGAACGCTGCGGTCGAAGAACGAGCCGTCTTCGCGCAGGGCGATCGCCAGCATCTCGCGCCGCGACTGCGCGGCGGCGTCCGGCGTGTCCGCGGTGTCGATGCCGGAATCGAACACGCCATGCAGTTCGGCCTGCACCTGGCTGGTCTTCGGCGGCGCCAGGTGCCGCTGCGACACCGTCGCCGGCGGCGATACGGTTACGTCGAGCGTGCCGGGATCCTGCGTCACTCCCGAACGCACCACCAGCACACGCAGCGATTCGGCCTCCGTGTACGCCTTCAGCGGCACCAGGGCAGGCGGTGGCACCGGTTCCCAGCGCAGGAACGGCCGTAGCGCGGTGACCGTCTTCAATGCCTGCTGGATGGATCCGGGATCGGGTACTGGCGACGCCGTGCCAGCGGCATGACCCAACTGCGATGCGACCAGGTCCGACAGGCGGGACAGGTCGGTCACCAGTGTGCTGCATGAAATCGGTTGCTTGCGCTCGATCGAGGCGCTGCGGAACACGCTGCGCACCTGGCTCGCGCGCGAGGCGGCAAGGCGGGTGGCACTGGCGCGCGGCAGGTCCGATTCCAGCCAAGCACCGGGCGAGGCGGCGCGCAACAGACCCAAGGTCTGCTTGCGCGCCGCGGTGGACCTGGCAGCGCCGCCCAGCCCGACCGCCTGGGCGACCGTCTGCAGTGTGTCGGTGTCGACCTGGCGCAGCAGGCGGTTCGACGCGGGTTCGCCGGCGCCCGCGCTAGTTGCGGTGTCGCGTTCGGGCGCGCTGGATTCGAGGAACACGAACGGCCCGTCCTCGCGAGCGCCTGCGGCCCGGTGCAGGGCTTCGTGCACGCCGCCCACGCCGCCGAACTGGTCACGCACGCCCTGTTCGGCGAGCAACGCGCCGACCGCCGTCGATCGCAGCAGTGGCAGCACTGCGTCCGGCGCCAGCGGCGATGGCCCCAGCGCGTGCGGGCGCACGCCGCCGGCCAGGTCGACGTTCCAGGCGCGGAACGCGTACTCGCGGCCGTAGCGCAGGCGCGGCAGGCTGCCCCTGGCGATGGTATGGGTGAACCGGAACGGATGAGGTTCGCGCCCGCTCCAGGGTTCCTCGGCCTCGACCACGTTCTCGTCGATGCGCGAACCGCCGCCGGGAGAATCTCCGACGTCGCCGCGCACACGGCGTCCCGGGCGCGGCGCCGACAGGCTCCAGCCGTCCCAGCCAAACAGCGCCTCGTGCACGTGGATGGCCGACGCGGCCACGCCTGGCGTCTGGGTGGCGTTGGTGCCCTGGATGAAGCCTTCGTTGCGCACGTCTCGGTAGATCACGTCGTCGTGCAGCCGCAGAGTGGTGTCGCGCGCGTGCAGCGAGAACCAGCGCCTTGCAGTCTGGTCCCACACTTCCACGCGCATGCCGCGGGTGACGTCGGCGGTATGCAACGGGCGCTGCTGCGACGGCGGCACGGCATTGGCCAGTGCCTGCTCCCAGCCTTCCTGGCTCTTCAGCTGTCGGATCGCACCCTCGGCCTGCTGGCGACGGGTCACGGTCAGCCCGGTGGCGCGCAGGGCGGGCGTGGCTGCGTCCACGGGCTCCTGGCGCAGTTCGGCCAGCGCCAGCCTGGGCAGTGTGGTGAGAAAGCGTTCGGTCTTGATCGCCGAACCGTCGATGTCGATGTCGACTACGTCGAACACGCTGCTTTCGCCCAGCGTCAACTGGCCGTCCTGCCACATCGGCGGTGCCGTGGGGTTCGCCCGCGTGACCAGGCTGCCGTCGGCCAGTGCCCTGACCGCGACCGGCATCGCGCGGCATGCAGCGGCCGCATCGGGACGCCGTGACGACGGGCCGACCTGGACCGCCAGCCATTCGCTCTTGCGCAGCCGCGCCGGGTCGCCCTTCAGCGGGATCACCAGGCCCAGGCGCAGCAGCAGTTCGCGATGGTCGCCGATCGCGGCCACGCGTTCGTGGAATTCCGGCTGCGGCGGTTCCAGTACCTTCACCGGCTGTGGCGGGTCGGGTACCGCCTGGGTCGGCGATTGCGATTCGGGCCGTTCGTAGTAGCGCCGGACCCGGTGCAGGTCCTGCAGCGCGGACTGGAGCGTGGCCGGCCCGGCCGCGCTTGCTGATGCGCCATAGTTGTAGGGCTTGGCTGTGCCGGTGGTCGCGCCGGCGGCGCCGCGGCGCAGGCCCCGGTCCAGGTGCTGGGTGAGCAGGCGTTCGTCGTAGACAGGCCAGTCCAGCTGGTTGCCGCGCTTTGGCAACTGCAGCGCCTTGCTCTCGCGGACGTACTCCCAGATCGGCCGGATCAACGGATGCGCGCTGGGTCTGACCGGCGTGGTCGGGTCGGCGACCACGGTCGCCAGGTGCACGGCCTTGGCGATCTCCGCCGCGTCCTTGGCCGGGAACGTGCGCCAGTCGCGTCCCTGCCACTTGGGGACTTCGTTGATACGCACCGACAGTGTGCCGGGGAACACGCGCGGCCACAGTGCCGGCTCCACCGCCGACGTGTCCAGTGTGGTGGCCATCGGGCCGTTCTGGTCGACCAGGGTCAGGTCCAGGCCGGACCGGGCGAATTCGCCCCAGGCCTGGAACAGCGGGAAATCGGCCAGGGTGGCGCCGGCGGCGCCGGACAGCTTTGGCGAGATGAATACGTTGACGTGCAGGTCCGCGTCGGCATGCGCCGAGACCGGCAGCGCCAGCGCCACGAAATACTCGCTCATGCCGCCACCTCGCTCGCGAACGCTTCCAGGTAGGTATCCCAGGCCGGTGCTCTGCCGTCGGATTCCATGACGATCTCGCGCAGGCTGGGGTCGCCGTTGGAGCCGGCGAAGCGCCGCTCGGCCGAGATCGAAACGCTGCCAGAGAAGAACAGCACCTCGACCTCGACGGTGATCGTGGCCCGACCGAGCATCTTGCCGGTGTGGAACTCGTAGACCAGTTCCATGTACAACTCGATGGCGGCCGAGATCAGACCCAGTACGTCGACTTCACCGCGCAGGCGGAAGTAGCCGGTCAGCGAACCCTGCTCGCCCTCCAGGCGGATGTAGATGCCGATCACCGCCGAGATGGAGCCGGAGGCCACGCCGAAGTCCACCGCCAGGTATGCGCCGGCCTCCAGCCCCAGCTCCAGGATCTCCAGGCCCTTGGGCGACATGCGGATCAGGAACCAGCCGCCGCCGCCGAGCATCACCACGGCCAGCACGAACGGCTTCTCGCGCGTGCAGAAGTTGAACCCGACCGAGATCGCCTCTCCCAGGAACGGCACCTTGACGTCCGCGCCCAGCGAGATGTTCGACAGGTTGAACACGCCCACCGCCACGTTGGGCAGGGCCAGGGTGAAGCCGGCGGTCAATCCGCTTGGCGCTACGTCGACGAACGGCGGATCGGAGAACCCGTCCAGCGGGATCAGGTCCTTGAGCGTGTTGACGAACTCCAGGAAGCCGCCGAACACCACGTCGTCCAGCATCACGTCGATCTCGGTCTTGCCGGTGGAGCCGGACTTGAACGAGATGTGCCGGAACGGCACCTTCAGCAGCGGATCGTTGGCGAACAGGTTGAGCTGGAAGTCGCGCAGTTCGGCCAGCACTTCGAAGCTGGGCGCGCCCTGGGCCTTCAGCGTGCCGCGCACCGCCAGCGCCAGGCCGTCGTCGCGATTGAGCTGCAACAGCTTGGCACCGCTGGACGGCCAGGACTGGATCTTCGGCCGCCATTCGTAGCGGAACGAGATCTCCTTGCGGTCCAGCCTGGCGCCGTTGAGGAAGCCGAGCAGGTCGGCAGCCAGCCCGGTGCCCGCCGCCAGGGTCTTGAGCGCGTCTGCCAGTTGCAGCAGGCGCGTGCGTGCGAACATCGGCAGCGGCGGCCGGGCGAGTGCCTTCGCCTTGGCGACGAGGTCGGTGATCTTCGGTCGCAGGCCGGTGGCGAGTTCGGCCTCGACCTGCGCCACCGAAAGCGTCTTCATCGCGTCCAGCAGGCTGGGCAGGGCGGCCACTAACGCCTCGCAGGCCGTCTGCAACGCCTGCGCGTCGGCGACCAGCGCCTGCGCCTGGCCCAGTTGCGAGGCGCCCTGGTCCTGCAGCGACTGCAGCACGCGTTGCGCCTCGGCCACCGCGTCGAGCGCGCGTTCCTTGGCGGCTTCGATTTCGCGGACCAGCGCGGTGGCCGAATCCAGCGCATCGGTGACCAGCTTCGGTGCCTGGTCCAGGCCGCCAGCCTTGAGCAGATCGGTCAGCTTGAACAGGCCGAACAGCCTGGGCATCGCGTCGCCCAGGAACGCGGCCGGGTCGAAGCTGTCGCCGGCCACGCTCTGCAGGTCGCCGACCGGCCCGGCTTCGGTCGACAGGCCGGCGATGGTCAGGTTGGGCTGGATGAAGCCGCCGGCGCGGTCCGAGCCGACGCCGCCGCTGTCGCCGAAACCGATCCGAGGCAACGGCATTTCCGGATCCGCGGCGGCACCGCCGGTGGTGCTGACGTGGTCCTTGTAGGCCGGATCACCGGCCAGGCCGGACAGCAGCGTGCTGGCCCAGACGCGGCCCCGGTTGGCCACGGTGAAGCCGCCAGCGCGGTAGTCCGGGTAGTAGGTGATCGTGGTCGGCCCGGTGCCGGCCAGCGCCTGCGCGGCCGGCAGGACCACGTCCGCCGTGCTCATGGATGGCGTGCTTCCGCCCTGGCGGGCGGTGCCGCGCAGGCGAATGCGCTGGGTCTCCAGGCGCGCGTCCTTCTGGGTCTGCGCGTTCTTCGGCGCAAACGCGACCGGTTGGCCCTTGAGGCCGATCACGCGGTGCGGACTGGCGCGGTAGTGCTGGTCTATCTTCGCAAGCAGCGGGCCGCCGATGTGCTCGGCCACCCAGATCAATGCGGCAGGAAACCTGGCCGGCTCGTCGTCGCGGTCGCGTGCGGCTACGTCGAACGCGAACGCGGTGCCGCCCACCGTCGGCCAGAACGCTTCTTTCGGGTTCAGGCCGGGAATACCCAGGCCAGCGGGCATGTCGAGATTGGGCGTGACGCGTGGCGTGAGTTCGGTGCGGATGAACGGAAAGCCGTGGCTGGAATGGACGCGGACCGGATCGATCAGCACCAGGAACTGGCGCTGGTAGAGTCCCGCGATCGGCTTGTTCGCCGGGCGGATCGAGCGCTCGGTGATCTTCACCAGGACCGTCGGCTGGCCGAGCGGATACAGGTAGCCCGGATAGACCACGCGCACGAACTGGTCGCGCCCACCGGTGGCGAAGTGGTCCCAGGCCAGCACCGAGGCGATGCCCTCTTTCGAATAGGGCTTGGTCACCCACTGGCCGTGGTAGTCGAGCCAGGCGCCCAGCGCGGTCAGCCACAGCCTGTCGGCGCCCACCGGCGCCGGCTGCAACGGCCCGGCGGCGCTGGGCCAGATCTCGGAGGTCTGGCGCACGATGCGGTGGCGGTCGGCCCGGTCCAGCGAGCCGAGGAACGGGCTTTCGTTCGGGCTCAGCGCGCCGGTGCGGTCAGCGAGCTTGTCCTGCCAGACGGCGGCGGAGAGGTCGTCGCGATCGCGGGTCCAGACAGCGCGCAGCACGCGGCTGGCGTCCTCGCCGGGTGCCGGCGGGAGGCCGAGGTTCTCCGGCGTGCGCTTGCCGGTGTCCAGCCGCGTATGCCACAGCTCGACGTGGCCGGTCGCGTCCCCGGCCCGCGCTGGCTGGCTGGCGTGCACCCAGCGGCCCTCGGACGTGGGCGACATCACCAGCCGGAACGGCGCTTCGATCGCGGTCTGGTCCAGCGTCGGCCGCGTGCTGTAGGTTGCCCGCCGGAAGATAGGCGGCAACCGCCCCAGGTCGATCGCCTCGCCGATGACTCCTGGCACGAGGCGCTCGCTGACGCCCACGCCCAGCGTCACCGGCACCTTGGACACGGCGATCACGTCCGCCAGTGTCCGTGCGTTGCGTGCCAGCGCCGCCCGGCCCAATACCGTGGCCGGGTCCGCGACCCGGTTGCGGCGCTGCGTGGCCGTCGCCTTGGCGATCGTCACCCCGGTTTCGTTGACGGTCGCAACCAGATCGCCGGCCAGCGCGTAGTACACGACGGGGAAGGGCACGACGATCGGGACGACCAGGCCGGATGGCAACTGGTAGCGCGGTGGACGTACGCCCGGCGCCTCGCCGCGCGGATGCAGCACCGGGGGCAGCCACGGCATGGCGCCCAGGATCCCAGCGGTGGAGTACTCGAAACGCGTGCCGTCCGGGATCCGGAATACCAGCCGTGTCGTGCGCGCGGCACGGAAACCAACCGGCGGCGTGGCTGCGGGAGCGGAGGAGGGCGGGGCATTCCTGGGCTTGCCTTCGGGACCGTCGCTGCCGGCCGCATCGGGCACCTTGGTCCCGGCGGTCACTTCATACGTGGCCTGCTCGTGTGCGTGCTGGAATGGAAAGTCAACGAACATCCATCCGTCGCCACCGTCCATCACGATTTCCGCGGGCCTGCCGTCGCCGGCGGGCGTCTGCGTGACCCCGCGTAGGGTGACGGTCAAGGCCACCAGGTCGTGCGGCCGAATCAGGTCGACTGTAATGTCACCTTCGACCGATACGTGGTTGTAGGGGTGCAGCTTGCCCCTGTCCTGCTTGAATTTCATTGCCGACTCCAGTGTTCGACCGGCCCCTGTGCATGCGTGGCACGTGACGGGCTCCAGACGATCCAGCAGAGCCAACGAGCGGTGCACTATCTCCAACGAAAGGTGGATCCAGGGCCGGCCTCGATTCTGGTCGGTCCAAGAGACCAGGCTCACAGGTCCCATCCATCCCGGCTGGAATGTCTGGATAGTGGAGCGTTTTCAGTGGGTGGGATTCCATAGGCCTTCTACATAATCACTATTTACTACGGGGCGGGGGGGGGCGCCCCGCAATAGCAAAACGATGTGCCGCGGCGACTGCACCCTGTTCTGGTTGGGGAACCCCCCCTCCTGGGCGTTATATTTGGGGGAACCCCCCCCAAAACACAGACAGAATCGCTTGCCGCGACGGATGCACCTGTTCTGGTTGGGGACCCCCCCCTCCTGGGCGTTATATTTGGGGGAACCCCCCCCCAAAACACAGACAGAATCGCTTGCCGCGACGGATACACCTGTTCTGGTTGGGGAACCCCCCCTCCTGGGCGTTATATTTGGGGGAACCCCCCCCCAAAACACAGACAGAATCGCTTGCCGCATCGGCTGCACCTGTCCTGGTTGGGGCCACCCCATCTCCGCACTCTTCTAGTCCTTCAGTGTGGCAAGAAGGTTGGCCTGGGCTGTGGCGGTGCATGTCAGGATAGTTGTCGCCTGCGCGCTGCTTTTCTACCGCCCGCGCCCCTACGCTCGCACAAACGAATGGTTGAGATTCGATTCGGCGCAAAGCCTTGCCCAGCTTGGCTTTCCGGCCCGCGGCATTTTTCTTGGTCGAGATTTTGGACGTTTCCTCCAGTCCAGGACTTGGAGATCCTGAATCTCGACCATTCGTTTTCGCCTTCGCGGCTGGCTGGCTTGTAACCCTTTAATTTGGATGGCGTTTTCAGTGAAGCAAAGGACATGCAAATCTCGGCCAAAGGTGTCTCGTCGGGGCTGGACGTCGGTTGCGGCAACCTCAAGGCGGTCGCCGGCGTTCCTGGATCGCGCGATACCCATAAAATCGCATTGCCCGCCGGCGCCGCGCCACTCAGGGCGATGCCTCGACGTTCGGACAGCAGCGCTGATCTGAAGGGGGCGGCGGCGGCGTCATGGCTTCTGTGGCCTGGCGACTATTGGGAAATTGACATCTCGCTCTGGGGCGCCGGCTCCATCTCCGCGGTGACTCCCGAAGCTGGCGCTTCCGAACGCAGCGCATTGAGACGGCCCTCACTCATCGGGTGGGCTGTCATGAGCCGCTGGATGGTGCCGCCGCTGCTGGAGGTGGCGCGCTCCCAGAAGGACAAGGTCTCCTGCGGGGTGATCCCGATGGTGGCCAGCAGCTTCAAGCTGGCCGCATCGGCCTCCTTCTCGTCGCCGCCCTTGGTGGCCAGCGCACCGGCCGCCCCAAGCATGCCTCCGGTCGGCATACCCACATAGCCGGCGGCCATGTCGGCGAACCTGCCGATCTTGCTCAAGGTCTGCCGCGTGGCCACATGCCCGGTGGCGTGGTGGCCGACCTGGTGGGCGATGATGATCTGGCGATCCTGGTCGCTCTGGACTGCCTGCCACGCGTTGGGGTCGATCTGGATGACGCCGGTCGTGCCGGTGTCCATGAACGAATTGGAGCCATCAAATACGCCTACCTCCAGGTCGCAGGCCTTGACCGGCGTAACGGCGACCGTGAAGCGTTCGCCACCACGACGGACCGAAAGCTGGACTGCTGCTGGGGTCTCGCTGGCCCTTTCCAGTTGGCCCTGGGCTGCCTTGGTCGACCTGACCTGCTTGCCGCCGATCGCCGTGATCGCATCGTTCTCGCGCAAGCCGGCCTCACTCGCCGGTGACCCGGACGCGACCGTCTCGACCAGGGCTTCGCCTTTGCTCGGAAGGAACGTGGACAGCAGCAGGCCGGTCTTCCATGCGCTCTTGCACAGCCCGGCCTGGCTGCCACCCACCAGCAGCGGCCAGGCCAGATCATGGACCTGGCGCTGCCGGGAGGTGATCTGGCGAACCATCGAAGCCCCGACTTCCTGCGGCGACTCCCCCTGCAAGCCAGGCAGCTGGCTCAAGCCCTGGGGCGTGCCGATCGTGGCCGCACGGCTCCGGATCACCTGGATGGCCTCATCCACGCTCTGCTCGGTGACCACAGGCGGCGCTTGAGGTTCTGGCGGCGGACCTTCCTGTGAGCCTGCCGGCTCTGTTTCGATGGCCTGGGCGTGCGACTGGGGCGACGCCAGAGCCATCAGCCCGGTGGCAATGGCCAGAATCAGCGAGATTGGGTGCTTCATGGATGATCCTCGGGTTCAAGTGACTGAGCCAACCAAACACGCGACATCGTTGCAGCGCACACGGACAACATTTGCCCTATCTCTTGGTCAAGGCCGCATGGGCCTGGATGATCTGCTGGATGGCCGGGGATGGCCGGACGACCTTGGGCGGCTTATGGTTTTTCAGGTTCGGCTGGAACAGCAGGGGTGACTCGATCCGACTGCCGTCGACCGTGAGCGTCTTCAGGATCTGCCGGGCGCGAAGCTTCAGATACTCTTTCATGGTCGATGCCTCATTGCAGATGCAGGTGCCTGAAAGCGACGAAACGGGCTTGCACGTTCGTCATGCCGCCTTGCGGTGTTCGTAGTACGGGTGTCGCTTGTCATCAAATATCGCGTACAGCGCAGCCAGGTCGGCCGGGTTGGGATTGAGCCAGGCATCCAGATGCTCGGGCTTGAGGTTGATGACCGTGCGGTCGTGGCCGGCGGCGGCCACCTCAGGTTCTGGCTCATCGGTGATGGCTGCAAAGCTGAAGAGTTCCGGCTCCTGGCCCTTGGGGTCAGTCCAGTGTGACCACAGGCAGGCGATCAGCATGGGCTCGTGGTCGCGCGGGGTGAATTCCAGGATCTGGTTCTTGCCGTCGGCACCCTCCACGTTCTCGTAGAAGCGGGTGGCGACCATGACCGCGTGGGTGTAGCCGAACTGGCCCTTCCAGAAGCCTTCCAGATTGTCGCGGCGTGCGTTGTAGGTGCCCGGGTAGCGGCGATCATAGGAGGCCGGCTTGCCGGCAGGGCGGCACTGGTAGCGCATCGGTCGGATGATCCGCTTGCCGCCTTTCGAGACGATCACCGAGGTGTGCATGCCCGGGTAGATCCGGAAATCACGGTCCTTTGACTCCTTGCGCCGCAAGTCGTCAAGGGCAACCTGGATCTTGCCCATCTTGTCCGTGCCGATCCGCACGTCCTCGCGAGCCTTCTTTGTCTCCTTGACCTGCAGGGCGCGTTCGGCGTCGGCCACCCGACGCTTCTGGGTGAACAGCTCCTGGGTCAGATCATCGGCCCGACGCTTCCTCAGCTTCCCGATCCAGTCAGCAGCCGGACCGCCGCGGTCGAGCAGGGCGTCGTCCAATGCCTTGGGCATCTTTGCCAGGCCATCCCACCACCGGCGCTCGACGGTCTGCGCGTAGAAGGCGTCGTCAACCTGGGCGCCATAGTGGCGCTCCAGCTTCAGCAGATCGGCCACGATCATCGCGGAGTAGCACATGGTCGGAAGATTGCACCGTCGGTCACGACAGCCTACACGCAGACCCCCGGTGACCGAAGGGAACCAGGTTTGCCCCTGGCCGATGTCCCCACCATCGCTGGTCTGGTTGTAGCCAGGCGACAAGCACCTGCAGTTGTCGGGCTTGGCTTTTGCCCGGCTACTCCTCGTCCGGGTTGACCCGCGGTTGCCACTGCGTCGGGGCCCAGATCCGACTCGGGGTCCGTGCATGTCGTTCCTGCTCGCAGCTGTGCTGGTCGGCCGCCTTCAGGCGCGCCACCAGGGCAGAGGGCATCGAGCCGTCCTTTCGCATCCGGCCAACGCCGCTGAGCAGGACGCGCATGGCATAGGCGCCGTCCGGCCATTCCTTCTCCAGGGTCTTGAGCTCACGTTCCATCCAGCAGAGGCCGACCAGCTCGTGCCCCATCGCCCTTGCGGCGGCGTTGAGGAACATGTCCGGGGTGTAGGACCAGACCTTGCCGATGTCGTGGAGCAGGCCCGCAGCGATGCACAGGTCGCGCTCGTGGCTTTCCAGGGCCGCCTGACCGGCCATGTCCTGGGCGACCTCCAGGCTGTGGGCGGCCAGGCCGCCGGGGAAGGCATGGTGGTGGCGTGCCGAGGCCGGCATCGTCCAGTACCGGGACACCACCTCCCGATCCTGGAACACCGCTTCGACCATCCCGCGCAGCGGCGGGGTCATGATCTGGCGGATCAAGGCAACGGTATCGCCATGCACGTCCGGTACCGGGCAGATGTCCGGCGGCAGCAGGTCCAGGGAGTCGTTGCCGAAGGCGTCCGGCCGCGCCCCGACCACCACCGGCAAGGTCGCCTCTTGCGTAGCGGGCCAACCTGCCAACTGGAACCCCAGGCTTTCCAGTGGACTGGACAGCAGTCGGTAGAGCAGCCCGGAGCAGGGGATCAGGCACTGCAGGCTGTCGGGCCCGTTGTGCAGGGTCCAGATCCTTTCAGGCTGGTCGGGGCGGTACTGGTCCATGCTGCCGAGCAGGATTGCGCGGAACTGGGAAAGCTGGGGCGCGGTCAGGACGATCACGGGGCCCCTCCCTGGCGTGCGGCGTGTTCGAGCGCGGTCGGCCTGTCCCCGGGCGTCGCAGGCAGGTGGGGGGCGTGGGTAGCCAGCCCGTCAGCGCTCAGGTAAGTTTGCATGCGACCCCCTGGTTGTCGCCAATGGTCAACGGATGTCGCGAATAGGCGACTGCTGGCGACGATAATGGGCGACATCCGTCGGATGCAAGCGCCAGATGACGTTTGTAGACAGCATTATTTATAGAGTGTTCATGATGATCCGATTCCGTCTTTCCGAGCTCATCGCCGACAAGGCATTCAAGGAAAGGCGCGTGGTGCCCCTGACCGAAGTCGCCGAGGGCACCGGGATCCATCGGGCGACTTTGTCCAAGGTGCTCAATCAGCCTGGGACCAACGTAGGGACAGACATCATCGACAAGTTGTGCCGATACTTCCGCTGTCAGCCAGGGGACTTGCTGATGTACATGGATGAGCCGCCCGTGGGGTAGGGCGGCGACACCGTGGCCAGGCGCAACAGGTGAG
>JAFLEC010000035.1 GCA_017302095.1 Lysobacterales bacterium
GCTGCGGACGTGGGCTCCGCCGCGGGTGCGGGCGGGGTCGGCGGCGCGGCCTGGTCGGCGCATCCGCTGGCGATCGCGGCCAGCAACAGGACCGGGAGGACGGGTTTCATGCACGGGCTCCTGCGGGCGATGGATCCGCAGTCTCGCATCCGATGGTGAAACCGCCGCGAACGGCGGCCGGGATCAGGCCGGCGGCGCGAAGTGCTTCTGCAACCCGGCCCAGCAGGCCTGGTAATCGCGCTGCCGGTGCGCGGCGTCGAGCGCCTGCGCGGTCGGGCGGATCACCGCGCGCGACTCGAACATGAAGGCCATGGTGTCGCGGATGTAGTCCGGCCGCGACGTATCGGCCGCGCTCGCCTTCTCGAAGGTCGCCGCGTCCGGGCCGTGCCCGGTCATGCAGTTGTGCAGCGAGCAGCCGCCCGGCGCGAAGCCCTCGGCCTTGGCGTCGTAGGCGCCGTGCACCAGGCCCATGAACTCGCTGGCGACGTTGCGGTGGAACCACGGCGGGCGGAAGGTGTCCTGCGCGACCAGCGCGCGCGGCCCGAAGATCACGAAGTCCAGGTTGCCGACGCCGGGGCTGTCGGTCGGCGAGGTCAGGACCAGGAAGATCGACGGATCGGGATGGTCGTAGCTGATCGAGCCGATGGTGTTGAACAGCCGCAGGTCGAACTTGTAGGGCGCGTGGTTGCCGTGCCAGCCGACCACGTCCAGCGGCGAATGGCCGATCGCGGCGCGCCACAGGTGGCCCTGGAACTTGGCGATGAGCTCGAAGTCCCCTTCCACGTCCTCGAAGGCCGCGTGCGGGGTGAGGAAGTCGCGCGGGTTGGCCAGGCCGTTGCTGCCGATCGGGCCGAGGTCGGGCAGGCGCAGGAACGCGCCGAAGTTCTCGCACACGTAGCCGCGCGCCGCGCCATCCGGCAAGCCGACGCGGAAGCGGATGCCGCGCGGCACCACCGCGATCTCCTGCGGCTCGACGTCGAGCACGCCGAGTTCGGTCTCGATGTGCAGGCGACCCTGCTGCGGGACGATCAGCAGCTCGCCGTCGGCGTCGTAGAACCAGCGGCCCTGCATGTCGCGGTTGGCCGCGTACAGGTGCACGCCGATGCCGCCGGCCGCCGCCGGGCTGCCGTTGCCGGCCATCGTGACCAGGCCCTCGACGAAGTCGGTGGCCTCCGCCGGCATCGGCAACGGGCTCCAGCGCAGCTGGTCGGGGGTCACCGGACCGTCGCCGAAGTCGTTGTGCAGGCGCGGCTGCGCGAACGCCTCGAAGCGCCCGTGCATCGCCGCCGGGCGGATCCGGTACAGCCAGCTGCGGCGGTTCTGGTGGCGCGGCGCGGTGAACGCGGTGCCGTTGACCTGCTCCGCGTACAGGCCGTGCGCCACCCGCTGCGGGGAGTTGCGGCCCGCGGGCAGGGTGCCCGGGATCGCCTCGCTGGCGAATTCGTTGCCGAAGCCGGACTGGTAGCCGTTCGATTCCATCGTGGGGATCCGGGCGGGCGCGGCCCGCGGTGGTGGCGGTGGGACGGTCGGGTCAGGCGATCGCGTTCAGAGCACGCCGCGGCGCATCTGGTCGCGCTCGATGCTCTCGAACAGGGCCTGGAAGTTGCCTTCGCCGAAGCCCTCGTTGCCCTTGCGCTGGATGATCTCGAAGAAGATCGGCCCCAGCGCGTTCTGGGTGAAGATCTGCAGCAGCTTGCGCTGCTTGGTCTCCGGGTCGGCGTCGATCAGGATCTTGTTGCGCGCCAGCCGGGCGAGGTCCTCGCCGTGGCCGGGGATGCGCTGGTCGATCACGTCGAAGTAGGTGTCCGGCGTGTCCAGGAACTCGATGCCGGCCGCGCGCATCTGCTCGACCGTGGCGTAGATGTCGTCGGTGAAGCAGGCGATGTGCTGGATGCCCTCGCCGTTGTAGGCGCGCAGGTATTCGTTGATCTGGCTCTTCTCGTCGCTGGACTCGTTGAGCGGGATGCGCACCACGCCGTCCGGCGCGGTCATCGCCTTCGACAGCAGCCCGGTCTTCGCGCCCTTGATGTCGAAGTAGCGGATCTCGCGGAAGTTGAACAGGCGCTCGTAGTAGTCCGACCACTTCTGCATGTTGCCCACGTACAGGTTGTGGGTCAGGTGGTCGATGAAGGTCAGGCCGAAGCCGCGCGGCATCTTCTCGGCGCCCGGCAGCCATTCGTAGTCGGGGTCGTGGATGGTGCCTTCGCTGTCGTAGCGGTCGACCAGGTAGAGCATGCAGCCGCCGATGCCCTTGATCACCGGCGCGGCGACCGCCTTGGTCAGCTCGTCGGCGGCGTCGAAGGACTCGGCGCCGTTCCTGAGCGCCTGCACGCGCACCCACTCGGCCAGCTTGCGGAAGCGGATCGCGAAGCCGCAGGCGCTGGGGCCGTGCTGCGCGGCGAAGCGGCCGGCGAAGGAATCGGCATCCTCGTTGATCAGGAAGGTGCAGTCGCCCTGCCGGTAGGTGCTGATCGGGCGCGACGTGTGTCGCGCGACCTGCACGAAGCCGAGCTTGCGGAAGTAGTCGTGCAGCTGGCCGGCTTGGCCCTCGGGGGCGGCGTATTCGACGAATTCGAAGCCGTCGATGCCCATGGGGTTATCGAAGGTGGTGACCTGCATGCCAAGATTGGGCTGCGTGCTCATGGCGGATTCCTCGCTGGGGCGCGTATCTTATGGTTTCACTTGCAACCATCTCAAGCCGCGGCGCAGCAGATGACCCGACCACGCTCCAACCCCGCCTCGCACGCCCAGCTGGACCTGGAGCATTTCCTGCCCTACCGGCTCAGCGTGCTGTCCAACCGGATCAGCAGCGCGATCGCCCGCGAGTACTCCACGCGCTTCGCCCTGACCGTCACCGAATGGCGGGTCATGGCCGTGCTGGGGCGCTACCCGGGGCTGTCGGCCAACCAGGTGTCGCAACGCACGGCGATGGACAAGGTCGCGGTCAGCCGCGCGGTGGCGCGCCTGCTGGATGCGGGCCGGCTGGCCCGCGCCTTCGACGACGACGACCGCCGGCGCTCGGTGCTGCGCCTCTCCGAGGCCGGCTATGCGGTGTACGACCAGGTGGCGCCGCTCGCCCTGCAGTTCGAGCAGCACCTGCTCGGCGACATGCCGGCGGACGAGCGGGACCTGTTGTTCCGGCTGCTCGACCGCCTCGACGAGCTGGAGCTGCGCGCGGAATCCGAAGCCACCCCGGACTAGGCAGAGCGCGCCTCGAGGCGCCACAGGCGCCAGGCGAAATAGAGCCCCACCACCGACAGTCCGGTGTAGAACCACATGCCCGGCGCATAGCCGGCGGTGTTCTGCGGCCCTGCGGCGAAGCCGTCGTTGAGCGCGCCGATCGCCAGCGGCACCAGCGCCCAACCGACCTGCTGGCAGAACGTCATCAGCGAATAGGCCGAGCCCAGGCGTCGCTCGTCCACCAGGTAGGCGACCGCCGGCCACATCACCGCCGGGATCAACGAAAACACCACGCCCAGCACCAGCATCACCAGCAACAAGGTCAGCGGGACCGCGACGGTGGTGAACGGCAAGCCCACTGACGGGCCCGGCGGCAGGTACGCGGCGGCGAGGAACAACGGCAGCATCGCCAGGGTGCCGACCAGCATGAACAGCGCGCGCTTGCCCACCCGGTCCGCCCACAGCCCGAACAGCGGGGTGGCGACGATCGCCGCCATCGGCAGCAGGCTGCTGAGCAAGCCGGCGGCTTCCCGGTCCACCCCATGCGCCTGCTGGAAGTAGTCGATGGCGAAGGTGCGGAACGGGAACACCGCCGCGTAGAACACGACGCACAGCGCGACGATGTACCAGTAGGCCGCGCCGAAGGCGTACAGCGTGCGCAGCCGCAGGCGCTCCGCAGCGACCGGTTCGGCGGCCTCGCCAGCGGTCAACGGGACATTGCGCCGCTCCATCCGCGCGTACAGCAGGGCCGCGACCAGCCCGGCGCTGGCCACCCCGGTCGCCAGCCACAGCGGATCCTGCCAATTCGCGTACAGCGGTTCGGCGAATGAGGTCGACCAGTCGGTCGAGGCCGAGCCCAGCCGCGAGATCGACAGGTTCAGCCCGAAGGCGAAGCCGAGCTCGCGCCCGCTGAACCACTTCGCCAGCACCGTGGTCGCGGCCACGATCAGCGGTTCCGCGCCGATGCCGAGCAGGAAGCGCCCGGCCACCAGCGTCGGGTAGTCGGGTGCGGCGGCGGTCAATGCGGCGGCAGCCACGCAGATCGCGGCGAACAGCAGGATCGCGCGGCGCGTGCCCCAGCGGTCGATCGCGTAACCGCCGACCAGCAGCACCAGCAGCGCGGCGATGTTGTAGGCGGTCGACAGCATGCCGACCTGTCCGTAATCCAGGCCGCGCTGGGAGCGCAGCAGGTCGACCACCGGGTTCAGTGCGTCATAGGCGTAGTAGTTGCCGAACATCGCGACGCTGACCAGCAGCAGCACCCACCAGCGTTGCGCCGCGGTCGGGGGCGGGGCGAGGACGGTCTCGGCTGGGGTCACGGCATCGCTCCGGTGAGGGGTTGCAGGCCCTTGGCGATGGCCCGTTGGATCGCCGCAGCATATCGCCCCGCGCAAACGAAGACGGCGCCCGTGGGCGCCGTCTTCGCATCACACTGCAAGCGCCTACGCTTACTTCACGCCGTGCATCCACTTCTGGATCAGCGGGGCGATCAGGAACAGCACGACGCCGGAGCCGACCAGCGCGTAGAAGCCGAAGGTATAGCCGGCATGCGCCGAGGCCACCGTCATGCCGCCCTCGCCGCTGACCTTGCCGGCGAAGATGCCGGCCAGGTTGTTGCCGATCGCGATCGACAGGAACCAGCAACCCATCGCCAATCCGGCGAGGCGCGCAGGGGCCAGCTTGGTGGTCATCGACAGGCCGATCGGCGACAGGCACAGCTCGCCCACCGACTGGATCACGTAGACCATGAACAGCGTCCAGAACGGGATCTTGCCGGCGTCGTCCACCATGCTCGACAGCGCGACCATCAGCAGCAGGAAGGCCAGGCCATTGAAGATCAGCCCGAGCCCGAACTTGCGCGGGATGATCGGGTTGTTCCTGCCCATCTTCACCCACAGCCAGGCCAGTACCGGCGCCAGCGCGATGATCGCTACCGAGTTCACCGACTGGAACCAGGACACCGGGAAGTCGTTGGTGCCGGCCAGCGCCTGGAACAGGCCCTGCATGCCGATGTCGCGATCCACGATCTTGTCGGCGAGGAAGTTGAACGAGCTGCCGGCCTGCTCGAAGAACATCCAGAACAGCACGTTGAACACGAAGATGGTGAGCATCGCCATCACCTTGTCCCGCGAGACCTGGCCTTCGACGACGCCTTCGCGCAGCAGCATGATCGCGGGGATCACGAACAGCGCCATCAGGATCGCCTGCAGCAGGCCGGCATCGATGGTGAGCAACGCATAGAAAAGCGGGATGCCGATCACCACGCCGCCCAGCAGGACCAGGCTGACGTTGCGCAGTCCCGTCTGGTGCGCGGCCGGGAGGCCGATGCCCTTGAGCTGGCCGCGGCCAAGCCAGAACCAGACCAGGCTGAGCAGCATGCCGACGCCGGCCGAGATGAACACGATCTTGTAGGCCGGCATGTCCTCGATGCCGAAGATCTTCTTGGCCAGGTACTGGGTCACCAGCGGCGCCAGCAACGCGCCCAGGTTGATGCCCATGTAGAAGATCGTGAAGCCGGAATCGCGGCGCTCGTCGCCCTGCGCGTAGAGCTTGCCGACCATCGTCGAGATGATCGGCTTGAACAGGCCGTTGCCGACGATGATCGTGGCCAGGCCCAGCTTGAACATCGTCTCGCTTGGCGAAGCCAGCAGGAACAACCCGGTCGACATCACCGCGGCACCGAGCAGGATCGAACGCTGGAAGCCGATCAGCTTGTCCGCGACGTAGCCGCCGAAGATCGCGCCGGCGTAGACCAGGGCCAGGTAGGCGCCGTAGAGCTCGCTGGCCGGCTTCTCGCCGGAGGCGTCGCCGCCGTGGAACTGGGCCACGATGTACAGCACCATCGCCCAGCGGATGCCGTAGAACGCGAAGCGCTCCCAGAATTCCGACATGAACAGCATCCACAGCGGGCGCGGATGCCCCATGAGTTGCGGGAATTCCGGTGGATTCACCGGGGTTGGCGTGTCTGCGGCTCCGCTCATGCGGTCTCCCCTTGGTCGTGCGATGGGTGGTCTTTTTGCGCGGTCCGCGCGGCGCGCGGAACCGGCGGAGGATCACCGACCCTGCCGCGCCCCGTCAAACCTCCCCCATTCATCCAGCCGGCGGCTCGTCCGGCGGACGCAGGTAGCGGCGGTCATCGAAGGTGGCGCACCACTGCGGGCGATAGACCACCACCAAGGCCATCGCGCCGCCGGACAGGAAACCCTCACCGAACATCATCGGCACCGCGCTGGCGAGGTAGAACCCGGGCTCGCCGATGTCCAGCCAGGCGGATGCGGCCGCCTTGACCAGCTGCGAGGCCAGCATCGAGAGTCCGCCGCCCAGGAAACCGTTGACCAGGACGTAGACGAACAGGTTGGCGGGCAACCGCGCTTGCTCGTACCGGTACAGCGCACGCGCCACCAGCACCGGCACGATCCCGCAGGCGAGGAAGTCCGGTCCCCAGCCCAGCCAGGCGGTTCCGCCGATCCACGCCAGCAGGCTGGCCACGGCCAGCGCCCACAACGCGAATGCGGGGCCGAACATCAGGCTGGCGATCGCGGCCCCGAGGAAGTGCAGGCTGCTGCCGGCCAGGGCGTCGGCATTGAACCAGCGCAACGCCGCCAGGCCGAGGGTCGCCAGCAGGAGCACCCGCTGGGCTTCGCGATCGCCCTCCAGCTTGTGCCAGGGCAGGGCTCGCGCGGTGGCCGCCAGGACCACCGCGGAAGCCGCCAGCGCGGCGACCTGCACGGCCTCCGGCACGGGGGCGTTCATCCGCCGGCGTTCGCCTCACTGTAGCCGCGGTCCGGCCCGATGCTGGTGCGCACCTGGAACAGTTCGGGGAAGAAGGTGAGGTCCAGTGCGCGCTTGAGGAAATCGACGCCCGAGGATCCGCCGGTGCCGCGCTTGAAGCCGATGATCCGCATCACCGTGCGCATGTGGCGGAAGCGCCAGAGCTGGAACTGGGTCTCGAGGTCCACCAGGTCCTCGCACAGGGCGTATTCGCGCCAGTAGCGGCCGGTATCCTCGTAGATCCGTTCGAACACCGGCAACAGTGCCGGGTCGGCGACGTGCGGCGTCGACCAGTCGCGCTCCAGGCTGCTCGCCGGCACCGCGTGGCCCCATCGCGCGAGGTAGCGCAGGAATTCGTCGTAGAGGCTGGGCGCCTGCAGCACCGCGACCAGCGCGGCATGGGCATCGGGATCGTGCCGGAACACCTTGGCCATCCCGGCGTTCTTGTTGCCCATCAGGAACTCGACGGTCCGGTACTGCAGCGACTGGAACCCGGACGAAGGCCCGAGGATGTCGCGGAACTCCATGTACTCGGAGGGCGTCAGGGTCTCGAGGACCGACCACTGGCCGGTGAGCTGGTCCAGCACCCGCTTGCAGCGGGCGGCGACCTTGCCGAATTGCCAAACCCGGTCGTGGCGGAGGTGGTCGACCGCGGCCGCCAGCTCGTGGATCAGCAGCTTCAGCCAGAGTTCGCTGACCTGGTGCTGGACGATGAACAGCATCTCGTCGTGGTGCGGGGGCTGCGACAGGGGTTGCTGGGCGGACAGCAGCTGGTCGAGCCGGAGGTAGCCGCCATAGGTCATGCGGCCCGCCAGGTCGACGTGGATGCCGGCTTCGAGGTCGCGGAGGTTCTTGTCGTTGGCCATGCGCGGATTCTGGCATGGCGGGCGTCCGCCGACCCAAGACATGCAGCTGTCATCGAAATGCCGCAGAATCGGCGGGCCGGTCCCGGGGGGACGGGCCTCCATGGGGACAATCAGAATGAAGCAGATCGCTCGGCGCCTCGGCTTGGCGCTTGTTTTCGTGCTTGGCGCGGGATCCGCGCAGGCCCAGAACGTCAGCCTCACCGGCGGGACGCACTCGCAGAACTTCGACACGTTGTCGAACACCGCCGGCTCCACCACCAACACGGCCCTGCCCACGGGCTGGCAGCTGACCGAATCCGGCGGCGGCGCGCGCGACAACGAGCAGTACGCCGTCGATACCGGGGGCAGCAACACCGGCGACACCTACAGCTACGGCGCGGCCGGCAGCACCGAGCGCGCCTTCGGCGGCCTGCGCAGCGGCACCCTGATAGCGACCATCGGCGCCTGCTTCACCAACAACACCGGCGGCACCATCTCGAGCCTGGCGATCGCCTATACCGGCGAGCAATGGCGCCTCGGTACCGCCGCCCGCCAGGATCGCCTGGACTTCCAGTTCAGCACGGACGCCTTGTCGTCGTTGACGACCGGCACCTGGAGCGATGCCAACGGGCTCGACTTCGCCACCCCGAACACCGCGACCACCGGCGCCAAGGATGGCAATGCCGCCGCCAACCGCACCGCCATCAGCGACACCATCGGCAGCCTGTCGATCGCCAACGGCGCGAGCTTCTGCATCCGCTGGAACGACAGCGACGCCTCCGGCGCCGATGACGGCCTGGCGATCGACGACTTCAGCATCACGCCGAACGGCGGGCCGGGCCAGGTCGCGCTCAGCATCAACGACGTGACCCAGGCGGAAGGCAACAGCGGCACCACGCTGATGACCTTCACGGTGTCGCTGTCCGCGCCGGCGGGCGCCGGCGGGGTGAGCTTCGACATCGCGACCGCCAACGGGACCGCGACCTCGCCCTCCGACTTCGAGGCCAAGTCGCTCACCGGACAGACCATCCCGGCCGGTTCGAGCACCTACAGCTTCCAGGTCACGATCTACGGCGACACCACGAACGAGCCGAACGAGGGCTTCTTCGTCGACGTCACCAACGTGGCCGGCGCGGTGGTGACCCAAGGCCAGGGCCTCGGTTCGATCCAGAACGACGACATCACCATCGTCCCGATCCACGATATCCAGGGCGCCGGCCTGGGATCCCCGCTCAATGGCGCCAGCGTCACCACCGAAGGCATCGTCACCGCGCTGAAGTTCAACAACGGCTTCTTCCTGCAGACCGCCGACGCCGAGGTCGATGCCGACCCCGCCACCTCCGAGGGCATCTTCGTCTTCACCAGCACCGCCCCGCCCGCCACGGCCGCGGTCGGCAACCGCGTGCAGGTCACCGCGACGGTGTCCGAGTTCACCCCGGGCAGCAACCTCAACCAGCTGTCGATCACCGAGCTGGTCTCCCCGTCGACGATCATCCAGCTCAGCAGCGGCAACCCGTTGCCTGCCCCGATCGCGTTGGCCAGCGCCGACTTCAACGCCGCGTCCGATCCCGGCACCGCGGAAAAGTTCGAAGGCATGCGCGTGAGCGTGGCCGAAGCGACCGTGGTCGAAGGTTCCGAGGGCAACATCACCGAATCGAGCGCCTCCGCGAGCAGCACCGGCGTGTTCCAGGTGGTGCTGGCCGGCATCGCCCGGCCCTATCGTGAGCCGGGCATCGGCGTGATGGACGTGTTCCCGATCCCGCCCGGAAAGAATCCGCCGCTGTTCGACACCAACCAGGAACGCCTGATGGTCCGCAGCCGCGGCCAAGTGGGCGCGACCGCCGTCGCCCTGGACGCCGGCGCGACGGTCACCGGCATGGTCGGCGTGCTCGACTACTTCGCGGGCACCTGGGCGCTCCTGCCCGATGCCGGCACGGTCGCCGCCACCGGCGGCAAGACCGCGACGGCGGTGTCCGATCCGGGCGCCGAGGACGTCACCATCGCCGGCTTCAACCTGCTGCGCTTCTTCGACGAGGTGAACGACAGCAACGGCGCACCGACCTTGACCGCGGCCGCCGTGGACAAGCGCCTGACCAAGACCTCCACCGCGATCTGCGACTACCTGAAGGCCCCGGACATCCTGGGCGTGGTGGAAGTCGAGAACCTGCGCGTCCTGGGCCTGCTGGCGGATCGCATCAACAGCACCTGCCCCCGCGCGCCGGTCTACGTGCCCTACCTCGTGCAGGGCAACGATCCGGGCGGGATCAACGTCGGCTTCCTGGTGAATACCCGCGACACCGGCGGCACCACGCCGACCCCGCGCGTCGAGGTGCTCGAAGTCACCCAGTACGGCAAGAACACCCTGTTCACCAATCCGGACAGCAGCACCGCGCTGCTCAACGACCGCCCGCCGCTGATGTTGCGCGCCATCGTGCACGCCGACAGCGGCGCCAGCTATCCCGTCACCGTGTTCACCAACCACCTGCGCTCGCTCAACGGCATCGACGACACCTCGCCGGGCAGCAGCGGCTGGCCGACCGAAGGCGACCGGGTGCGCAACAAGCGCGCCCAGCAGGCGGTGTTCCTCGCCAACCTGGTCAACGACCGGCAGGTCGCGGATCCGAACGAGAAGATCGTGCTGGTCGGCGACTTCAACGCCTTCGAGTTCAACGACGGCTACGCCGACATCATGGGCATCGTGCGCGGCGACGAAGTGCCGGAGAGCGAGGCGATCACCTGGGTGGCCAGCCCGGTGGTGACTCCGCTGGTGGACGGCAGCGACCTGATCGCCGATCCGGCGGAGCGTTACTCGTACGTGTTCGAGGGCAGTGCGCAGACGCTGGACCACGTGGTCGTCAACGAGGCGCTGGTCACCGACGCCGCCGTGTCCGACGCGATCATCGAGCACGCGCGCATCAACGCGGACTTCGGCGTGCACAACTTCGGCGTCGCCGGCACCGCGATCCGCACCTCCGACCACGACCCGGTCCGCCTCAGCATCCGACTGGTCGCCGACTCCACCGGACCGGAGGTGAGCTACGCGCTCAATCCCGCAGCGCCGGACGGCGACAACGGCTGGTACACCGGCGACGTGGGCGTCCACTGGACGGTGGTCGACCCGGAAACCACGGTGACCACGACCACGGGATGCGAGGACAGCACGTTGTCCAGCGACACCGCAGGCGCGACCTACACCTGCAGCGCCACGAGCAGCGGCGGCACCACCAGCGTGACCACGGTGTCGATCAAGCGCGACGCGACCGCCCCGGTGCTGGCGCCAACCGTCCCCGCCACGATCCTGGTGGGCGGCAGCTACAGCGCATCGCCGAACGCCAGCGACGCGACCTCGGGCGTGGCGACGGCCAGCTGCGACCCGCTGGACACCAGCAGCACCGGCACCCGGTCGACCACTTGCACCGCGACCGACAATGCCGGCAATGTCGCCAGCGTGACGCTCGACTACACGGTCACGACCACCTGCGCGAACGACGGCTACACCGGGACCAAGCTCCAGTGGTGCCAGAACATTTGCGAAAAGGGATACACCGGCTCCCTGCTGGAAAGCTGGATCCACCGCTGGACGAACCGCTATCGCGACCTGCCGTACTGCCTGGTGAACCCGCAGCCCAGCCTGCGCTGAACGCCACGGACGGATCAGCAACACCCAGGGGGAGCGGGCAACCGCTCCCCTTTTTTTGCAGCGCGCAACGGACCGCTAACGCCGCAACCGTATCATTCGCAACCAATGCACCTACGGGACAGCGAATGAGCCTCGCGGCCAGCTTCGAGATCGAATACCTGCAATACCTCAAGCCGGACGGCACCCTGACCGGTCCGTTGCCGCCGGCGGTGGCGGATGCCGCGACGCTGCTGCCGCTGTTCAAGCGGATGCTGTTCGTGCGCACCTTCGACACCAAGGCGATCGCGCTGCAGCGCACCGGCAAGCTGGGGACCTACGCCGCCTGCCTGGGCCACGAGGCCACCCACGTCGGCATCGGCGCGTCGATGCGGCCGGAGGACGTGTTCGCCCCCAGCTACCGCGAGTACGGCGCGCAGTTCGAGCGCGGCGTGCGCCCGCGCGAAGTGCTGTTGTACTGGGGCGGCGACGAACGCGGCAACGATTTCGAAGGACCGCGTGGCGACTATCCGTGGTGCGTGCCGATCTCCACCCAGTGCCTGATGGCGTCCGGCGCCGCGCTGGCGTTCAAGCTGCGCGGCGAAGCGCGGGTCGCGGTGGCCACCTGCGGCGATGGCGGCTCCTCCAAGACCGATTTCTACGCCGCGGTGAATTCCGCCGGTGCGTATTCGCTGCCGCTGGTGTTGTGCGTGATCAACAACGGCTGGGCGATCAGCGTGCCGCGCAAGGCGCAGACCGGCGCGCAGACGCTGGCGCAGAAGGGCCTGGCCGGCGGCCTGCATTGCCTGCAGGTGGACGGCAACGACCTGGTCGCGGTGCTGGAGGCGATGCGCCGCGCCCACGAACGCGCCCGCGCCGGCGAAGGCGGCAGCGTGGTCGAATTCCTCACCTATCGCCTGCACGACCACACCACCGCCGACGATGCCCGCCGCTACCGCGGCGAAGACGAGGTCAAGGCCGCGTGGGAGAAGGAGCCGTTCCTGCGCTTGCGCAAGTTCCTCACCGAGGCCGGCCTGTGGGACCAGGCGCAGGAAGACGCCTGGATCGAGGACTGCGGCAAGCGCGTCGACCTGGAGATCAACGCCTACCTCGAAACCCCGGTGCAGCCGGTGGAGGCGATGTTCGACTACCTGTACGCGGACATGCCGGCAGACGTGATGGCGCAACGCGAGCAGGCCATCGCGCAGGAGGGTCGCGCGTGAGCGAAGCACAACCGATTGCATTGATCGAAGCGATCACCCAGGCGCTGGCCTACGAGCTGCGCAACGACCCGTCCGTGGTGGTGCTGGGCGAGGACGTCGGCGTCAACGGCGGCGTGTTCCGCGCGACCGCCGGGCTGTCCGCCACGTTCGGCCCCGAGCGCATCCTCGACACCCCGCTCGACGAAACCACGATTGCCGGCCTGACCGTCGGCATGGCCTCGCAGGGCATGAAGCCGGTGGCGGAGGCGCAGTTCGACGGCTTCATGTACCCGATGGTCGATTTCATCGTCTGCCATGCCGCGCGCATGCGCTACCGCACCCGTGGCCGCCTGCATTGCCCGATGGTGTTGCGCGTGCCGTGGGGCGGCGGCATCCGCGCGCCCGAGCACCACAGCGAAGCGAACGAATCGATCTTCACCAACGTGCCCGGCCTGCGCGTGGTCATGCCGAGCTCCCCGCAGCGCGCCTACGGCCTGCTGCTGGCCGCGATCCGCGATCCGGACCCGGTGATCTACATGGAGCCCAAGCGCATCTACCGGCAGTACAAGGAACTGGTGCCGGACGATGGCGAGGCGCTGCCGCTCGACGTCTGCTTCGTGCTGCGCGATGGCAGCGACATCACCCTGGTCACCTGGGGCGCGCAGGTCAAGGAGACCCTGGAGGCCGCCGCGAAGCTCGCCGCCGAAGGCATCAGCGCGGAGGTGATCGACGTCGCCACCCTGAAGCCGCTGGATTTCCCGACCATCGCCGAGTCGGTGGCCAAGACCGGCCGCTGCGTGATCGTGCACGAGGCCGCGAAGACCGCCGGCTTCGGCGCGGAGGTCGCGGCCCGGATCGCCGAGGACTGCCTGTTCGACCTGCTGGCCCCGGTCGAGCGCGTCACCGGCTACGACACCCACATCCCGCTGTTCCGCCTCGAGATGAAGTACCTGCCGAGCGTGGACAAGATCGTCGCCGCCGCGAGGCGCGCGATGGCGCATTCCTGAGGATCCCGCATGTCCAAGACTTTCCTGTTGCCCGACCTCGGCGAAGGCCTGCCGGACGCGACCATCGTCGAGTGGTACGTCAAGGAAGGCGACACCATCCGCCTCGACGAGAACCTTGTGTCGATGGAGACCGCCAAGGCCGTGGTCGACGTGCCCTCGCCGGTGTCCGGCAAGGTGCTGAAGCTAGCCGGTGCGGCCGGCGACATCATCGTCACCGGCAGCATGCTCGCCGAGTTCGAAGTGGATCCGAATCTGCCTCAGCGCGCGGAAGGCCAGGACACCGGCCACCATCACGGCCCCGCGCACGCCGCACCGACGCCGGCCGCTGCGCCCGCGCCGACTGCCGCGGACGCGAAGGCGGACGCC
>JAFLEC010000036.1 GCA_017302095.1 Lysobacterales bacterium
CGCCAGGGCGGTGGCGTTCCCGTCCCCGCCCGGCGCGGTGACCAGCGCGACCACGTTCTTGCCATCGGCGCTCATCGAGACCGACTGGATGTCGGGCAGCTTCGCGAGGGCCTCGACCGGAATCGGCTCCCCCGCCATGGATGCCAGGCTGGTGCTGGCGAGGGCGAGGGCAAGCATGTGCCGCATTGGTGCGTGTGTCGTCATGTGTCTGAATTCCCGAAGTTCCCCGTGATCGATGAAGGTTACCAGTCGGCGAGACCGGTCGTCGGCGACCCCCCGTCAACCTAGCCGCTAACATGGCGAAATGAACGATTCCAAGCGCGACTACGCCCGTGCCATCGATGCGCTCAATCGCGGCGACTGGGCCACGGCGCACGAGGTTGCGAACCAGTTGATCCCCGTGGCGCCCCGGCATGGCGGCGTGCATTTCGTCGCCGGGGTCGCCGCGCTGCAGTTGGAGCGGTTGCCGGAGGGCTTGCGGCTCCTGCAACGCGCGGTGCACCTCAGCCCGGGGCGCGCGGATTACGCCGCGCAGTTCGCGCGGGCGCTGGCGATGGCTCGGTTGACGCGGGAATCGCTGGTCGCCGCCGATGCCGCGCGAGCCCTTCAGCCGGACGATCCGGTCACGCTGGACACGCTGGCGGTGGTGTACACGCAAGCCAACGAGCACGCCAAGGCGATCGAATTGTTCGAGCGCGCCGCCCGTCGCATGCCGGAGCGTGCGACGTACCGATTCAACCTCGGCACTTCCCGGACCTTCAATGGTGAACTCGACGCGGCGGAGCGCGAATACGAGGCGTGCATCGCGCTGGATCCAGGCTATTGGAAGGCGCACCTCGCACTCGCGCAGCTGCGCAAGGCCGCGCCAGGGCACGACCATCTGGTGCGCCTGCGATCGCTGCTGTCGACCGCAACATCGGCCGATGCGCGCATGTACCTGAACCTGGCGCTGGCCAAGGAGCTGGAGGACCTGGGCGACTATCCGGCCGCATTCGGCCACCTGGTGGCCGGCAAGGCCGCGGGCGGGGAGGGGCGCGGCTACGCGAGTGCCCGCGATGCGGTCGTGTTCGAGGCGCTTGAACAGGCCTTCACGGCTTCCTCGGGACGTGACGGCGGCGATCCCTCGATGCAACCCATCTTCGTGTTGGGAATGCCGCGCAGCGGCACCACGCTCGTCGATCGCATCCTGTCCAGCCACCCGCAGGTGCACTCGGCCGGGGAGCTGCAGAATTTCGGGGTCGTGCTGAAGCGGATGTCCGGCAGTCGCACACCCGACCTGCTGGATCCGGATACCGTGCAACGTGCCGCCGGCATCGATCCGGGCGCCTTGGGCGCCGCGTATGTCGCCAGCACCCGCCCTGCGACCGCGGACAAGCCGCGCTTCGTGGACAAGCTCCCGCACAACTTCCTCTACGTTGGGCATATCGCCCGCGCCTTGCCGAACGCGCGCATCGTCCTGTTGCGCCGTAATCCGTTGGATACCTGCCTCGGCAATTTCCGCCAGCTCTTCGCGCAGACCAGCCCGTACTACGACTACTCCTTCGACCTGCTCGACACTGGCCGGTACTACATGATGTTCGATCGATTGGTACGGCATTGGCAACGCGTGCTGCCGGGTCGCATCTTCGAGCTGCGGTACGAGGATTTGGTGGACGACCAGGAGGGGCAGACGCGCCGGCTGCTCGAACACTGCGGCTTGCCCTGGGATCCGGCCTGCCTGCAGTTCGACCGCAATGCCGCGCCGGTGGCGACCGCAAGCGCGGTGCAGGTGCGCGAACCGTTGCATCGGGATGCCCTGGAGCGCTGGCGTCGCTACGGGGCTGCACTCGATCCGTTGCGCGCCTTGCTCGAGGCGGGGGGAACCAACGCGTAGGCTCAGGCGCTCCCGCTCGACTCCGGCGAATCCCGCCGACAAAAAGAAACCCCGCCATGCGGCGGGGTTTCTTCTTTTCACCCGATGGCGACAGGTCAGTTGGCCTTGCCGAAGCTCCACTTCGCTTCCAGGTAGTACGCACGACCCAGCACGTCGAAGTTGCTGCTGTTGTAGGGCGCGCCGCTACTGCCCGGGTAGGACGTCACGTCCATGTCGGGCATCCGGTTCGCGAGGTTGTTGACGAGGAACGACAGCTTCAGGTCTTCGGTGACGTCGAAGTTCACGCTGCCGTTGAAGGTGGTGTACGAACCGAGCTTGCCCGCGCCGGCGTAGGCGTAGCCGTCGGGCGTGAGGGTGGCGCGGTAGTTCGGCGTCGGGCCGAGGTAGTTCGCGTACACCGTGGTCGTCCACGCGCCCTTGTTCCAGCCCAGCGAAGCAGTCGCCTTGTACTTCGGGTCGGTGCTCCAGTACGGGTCGTTCAGCAGGTCGACGACCGGATCGGTCGGGTACTGCTGGAACTCGTGCTTCAGGTTGCGTGCCCAGGAGCCGGACATCATCAGCGTGCCCCATGCGCCGATGTCCTGGCGGTAGTTCATGTCGACGGTCAGCGCATCCAGCTTGCGCTGGGCGATATTGACCTTGCTGACGTAGATCGACTGCACGGTGCCGGCGGCGCCGCGGGTGATCTGGTCGAGCGCGGCCTGGCAGGTGCCGGAGTTGATGTCGAGCTGCCCCTGGCGGCACGCGGACTCATCGCGCATCAGCTGGTCGACGCTTTGCAACGCGACTTCGTTCTTGATGTCCCAGTGGTGGTAGTCGGCGCTGACCGAGAAGTTCGCGGTCGGCGCCCAGACGACGCCATAGCTCCACACCTTGGCGGTGATCGGCTCGAGCTCGGGGTTGCCGGTCTGCTGGCCAAAATACTGCAGGTTGGAGAACTGCACCGGGCACTGGTCCACTTCGCCGACGTCGAACCCGAGCAGGGCGCAGTTGTAGTAGTCGGTGGTGGTGCTGTAGAAGCCGCTGATCCCCTGGAACTGGTCGGCCAGCGACGGTGCCTTGAACGCGGTGCCGTACTTGCCGCGGAACAGCAGCGACGCGATCGGGCGGTACTCGATGCCCAAGCTGTAGGTCGGCTTGGAAATCTCGTTGCCGGCGGCGCGGAAACCGTCATAACGAGCCGAAGCGGACACCGTCAGCGTGTCGAGCACGGGCAGGCGGAGTTCGCCGGTCAGTGCGTAACGCGAGCGACTGCCGCCGCCGCTGACCGCGGTGGTGCCCCAGATTTCGCCGTTCAGCAGGCGCGGATCCGGGTCGTAGCGCCAGCCTTCGGTGCCGGCCTCGACCGCGATCGCCGCGCCGGCGTCACCGCCCTTCATCGAGAACAGGGCGCTGTTGGTGAACTGCGCGCGGATCAGGTTGTCGTAGGTGCTGCTGCGCGACGTCGTCTTGTCCATGAAGCTGTAGAAGTCGGACGGCGACATCAGGGTGTAGAACGCGGCGTAGTCCGGCTGGAACACCGGGTAGGCGCCGTAGTACGGGTCGAGGCCGAGTTGCGGGCCGAGCACCTTGTCCTGGAAGTAGTCGTTGATCGGGTCCGCCAGGCGGGCCAGGTCGATTTCGTCCAGCTTGTAATGGGTGCGGCTGACGCTGACGTCGTAATCCCAGTTCGAGTCCTCGGACAAGGTGCCGTTCACGCCCAGGGTGATCGCGTAGGACGTGCTCTTGTTCTCCGCCATCGAGTTTTCCCACCCGCCCATGTCCTCGGGGGTGAACGCCCGCTGCAGGTTCAGGAAATCGTCCAGGTCGGGGTCGTAGTAATAGCCCCACTTCACGCCGGTGCCCCACCAGATGTAACTCGAGCCGATGTGGTACTTCACCTTTTCCTTGTTCAACAGCACGTCGGCATAGGCCTGCGCGAGGTCGTTCAGCTCGAAGGTGGTGTGCGTGTAGAGCTGGATGCCGTCCTTGCTGTTCTTCAGGGTGCGGTAGCCCGGCGTGGTCATCGAGCCGCAGTAGTTCTCGTCGCCGAAGCCGGGGCGCGTCTGCAGGTCCACGGAGCCGTCGAAGCCGCCCTTGACGTTGGCGCAGTTGGCGGGATCGAGGAACTTGTAGCTGGTGAACGGGCTGTAGACCAACCAGTCGCGGCTGGCCAGCGGTGCGGCGCCGTTGTAGGCATTGGTGTTGAAGCGGCTGGTCAGGTCACGCTGGTCGGCCCAGACCGGGTCGGTCTTCTCGGCCTGGATGCCGAGCAGCGTGTTCCAGCGGTTGTCCGCGCTATGGAAGCTGTCGGCGAAGCTGATGCGCCCGCTGCGCCCGCCGCCTTCCTCGTAGCCGCCGATGCGGCCGGTGAGGATCGCGCCGTCGATGTTCTTCTTCAGGATGATGTTGACCACGCCGGCGATCGCGTCGGAGCCATACAGCGACGACTGGCCGCCCGGCAGGATCTCGATGCGCTCGACCAGCTCGACCGGGATGCCGCTGATGTTGTTGAACACGTCGGAGCCGTTGTACAGCGCCGGGTAGTTGGCCATCGGGCGGCCGTCGATCAAGTACTTGGTGTAGCCGGCGGGCAGGCCGAACAGGCTGAGGGTCTCGGCACCCTGCGTGAACGAGGCCGAGCTCTGGTTGTTCTGCACGCCGCCGGTGGCGAACGAGCTCTTCTGCAGCACTTCGGCGACGTTGTTGAAGCCGCGCGACTGGATGTCCTCGGCCGAGATGATGGTCACCGGGGTAAACGTCTCGACCTGGGTCTGCGGGATCAGCGAGCCGGTGACCACGACCTTGTCGAGGTCCTTGGCCTTCTCGCCGCTCTGCGTGGTGGCCTGGTCCTGCGAGGCGTTCTGGTCCTGCGCCATCGCCGCGGCGGGCAACAACAGCGCGGCCGCGAGCGCGAGGGTCAGGGGGTTGCGATGGAACGTGCGTGCACTTGCATTCGCCATGTGGGGGGTCCTGTCTGAAATGAAACGAGGCGCTGCCTGATGGCAGCACCCCGTAACGCGAACGTAACAATCGCGTGGTGGATGCGCCAGTGCATGGCGATCCTTGATCGCGATGAATACGCATGGATCGAGACGGCCTTCATTCCTTGTTCATGCGAATGAAGGCGAGCGACCCCTCGCACGATCATCCGCACGCGGATGCACGCAACCATGGCCAGTGTGGCGCGGAACGGGCCACGGCCGACAATGTCGCGGCTCGTGCAAAGCGTGGACGAGGCGATGGGGGCTTCGCTGGAAAGCCGCAGGACCCGAGAGGTCGTGCGTCGAGCGCACGCGGCATCGGCTTCGCAACGATGCCTCAACCGGCCATTGCGTGCGTTTGCCGGGGCGCGAGCAGGGGTTCGTCGTGGGCGCGGAGATAGGCCTCGGCCTCGGCGAGCAGGAAATGGCGGAACGCTTCGGCTGCCGGCGAGAGCACCTTGGACAGGCGGTGCACCAGGTTCCAGGTGCGCATCACCGGGGCGTCCTCGATGTCGAGCACGCGCAGCAGGCCCGCCTGCACTTCCAGTCCGATCGTGTGCAGCGACAGGAAGCTCACCCCCATCCCGGCGATCACCGCCTGCTTGATGGTCTCGTTGCTCGGCATCTCCATCAGCACGTGCGGCTCGACGCGGTGGAGGTCGAAGAAGTCCCGCATCGCCTTGCGGGTGCCGGAGCCGGCCTCGCGGACGATGAAGGGGTAGTCGGCGAGGGCGCGCGGCGGCAATGGTTCGCCATGCATGGCCAGCGGGTGACGGGCATCGGCCACGAACACCAGTGGATGCGCAGCGAAGGCTTCCGCACGGGTGGCCAGCTCGCGCGGGGGGCGGCCCATCACCGCGAGGTCGATCTCGTTGGCCGCCAGCATCGCCACCAGCTGCTCGCGGTTGGCGCCCACCCGCAGGCGCACGTCGACGCCGGGGTGCGCCTCGCGGAAGCGCGCGAGCAAACGCGGCACGAAGTACTTCGCGGTGCTGACCAGGCCGATGCTGAGCAGGCCGCTGTCCGCGCCGCGGAAGCGTGCCATCGCGTCGTCGGCGTCCTTGAGCGTGGCCAGCACGCGGCGCACATAGACCATGAAGTACTCGCCGGCGGTGGTCAGCGAGACCTTGCGACCCTCGCGATTGAGCAGGGGCAGGCCGACCACGGCCTCCAGTTCCTTGACCTGCATGGTGACCGCGGGCGGGGTCAAATGCAGTTGCTCTGCGGCGCGCACCAGGCTGAGGTGGCGGGCGACCTCGGCGAAGACCCGCAGTTGGCGCAAGGTGATGTTTTTCATTCAGGAAAACTGAATCAAAGCTTCATATGAATTGAATTTACCTTATTTCACGTCGCCGTTACGTTCGCCCTGCAGCACCCCGTCCCTTGCAGCGAGCGAGCACCGCCATGAGCGAAGCCGGCCTCTCCACCAGCGCGACCAAGATCACCGATGCCAGGAAGCGCTACAGCGCCGGCGTCCTCAAGTACCGCCAGATGGGTTACTGGGTGCCCGACTACGTGCCCAGGGAGACCGACACCATCTGCCTGTTCCGGATCACCCCGCAGGACGGCGTGGACCCGGTGGAGGCGGGCGCCGCGGTCGCCGGCGAGTCCTCCACGGCGACCTGGACCGTGGTCTGGACCGATCGCCTGACCGCTTGCGAGAACTACCGGGCCAAGTGCTACAAGGTCGAGCCGGTCCCGGGCCGGCCGGGCGAATACTTCGCCTGGGTCGCGTACGACATCATCCTGTTCGAGGAAGGCTCGATCGCGAACATCACCGCGAGCCTGATCGGCAACGTGTTCTCGTTCAAGCCGCTGAAGGCAGCGCGGCTGGAGGACATCCGCATGCCGGTGGCGCTGATCAAGACCTTCAAGGGCCCGCCGACCGGGCTGGTGGTGGAGCGCGAGCGGCTGGACAAGTTCGGCCGCCCGCTGCTGGGTGCCACCACCAAGCCCAAGCTGGGCCTGTCGGCCCGCAATTACGGCCGGGTGATCTACGAAGGACTGAAGGGCGGCCTGGACTTCATGAAGGACGACGAGAACATCAACTCGCAGCCCTTCATGCACTGGCGCGACCGCTTCCTCTACGTGATGGACGGCGTCAACAAGGCCAGCGCGATGACCGGTGAGGTCAAGGGCAGCTACCTCAATGTCACCGCCGGCACCATGGAGGCGATCTACGAGCGCGCCGAATTCGCCAAGAGCCTTGGCAGCGTGGTGATCATGATCGACCTCATCGTCGGCTGGCCCTGCATCCAGAGCCTCGGCGAGTGGTGCCGGCGCAACGACATGATCCTGCACATGCACCGCGCGGGGCACGGCACGTACACCCGCCAGAAAAACCACGGCGTGAGCTTCCGGGTGATCGCCAAGTGGTTGCGCCTGGCCGGCGTCGACCACCTGCACACCGGCACCGCGGTGGGCAAGCTGGAGGGCGACCCGCTGACCGTGCAGGGCTACTACAACGTCTGCCGCGACGCCTACACCCTGCAGGACCTGCCGCGCGGCCTGTTCTTCGACCAGGACTGGTGCGACCTGAAGAAGGTGATGCCGGTGGCCTCGGGCGGCATCCATGCCGGGCAGATGCACCAGTTGCTCGACCTGTTCGGCGACGACGTCATCCTGCAGTTCGGCGGCGGCACCATCGGCCACCCGGCGGGAATCCAGGCTGGCGCGGTGGCGAACCGGGTGGCGCTGGAAGCGATGGTCAAGGCCCGCAACGAGGGCAAGGACATCCTCAACGAAGGGCCAGGGATCCTGAAGCAGGCGGCGCAGTTCTGCACCCCGCTCAAGCAGGCCCTGGATACCTGGGGCGACATCACCTTCAACTACACCTCGACCGACACCAGCGACTACGCCGTCACCCCCGGCGTGTCCGCCTGAGCCCGCGCGAAGGAGCCACCACCATGATGACCAACCCGACCGGGCGCGTGACCCAGGGGCAGTTCAGCTTCCTGCCCGACCTTACCGATGCCGAGATCACCCTGCAGATCGAGTACGGCCTGCGCAAGGGCTATGCATGGAGCGTCGAATACACCGACGACCCGCATCCGCGCAACACGTACTGGGAGATGTTCGGGATGCCGATGTTCGACCTGCAGGACGCCGCCGGCGTGCTGATGGAGGTCGACAACTGCCGCAAGACCTTCCCGGCCCACTACATCCGCCTGATGGCGTTCGACAGCACGCGCGGCGTCGAGTCCATCGCCATGAGCTTCATCGTCAACCGTCCCCCCAGCGAACCCGGCTTCGGGCTGGTGCGCCAGGAGGCGGCGGGCCGCGACATCCGCTACACGGTGCACAGCTACGCCACCGACAAGCCCGAGGGCGAGCGCTACTAGCGCGCAGCCATGGCCACGCCGACCTACGCGATCCCCGGCAGCAGCGTGGCGCCGCCCGCGGCCCCCGCGGCGGAGGCGCCGGCCCGCACCGTCGCCGAGGTGCTGGAGCGCACCCAGGTCGAGGAAGTACTGGCCGAGCTCGACCGCGAGCTGGTCGGCCTGCAGCCGGTCAAGCAGCGCATCCGCGACATCGCCGCGCTGCTGGTGATCGACCGCCTGCGGCTGGCGCAGGGGCTGGCCGCGCAGGCGCCCGGCCTGCACATGAGCTTCACCGGCAACCCGGGCACCGGCAAGACCACGGTGGCGATGCGGATGGCCGAGGTGCTGCACCGGCTCGGCTACGTGCGCAAGGGCCACCTGGTCGCGGTGACCCGCGACGACCTCGTGGGCCAGTACATCGGGCATACCGCGCCGAAGACCAAGGACGTGCTGAAGAAGGCGATGGGCGGCGTGCTGTTCATCGACGAGGCCTACTACCTCTACAAGCCCGAGAACGAGCGCGACTACGGCGCCGAGGCGATCGAGATCCTGCTGCAGGTGATGGAGAACCAGCGCGACGACCTGGTGG
Source organism: Lysobacterales bacterium (assembly GCA_017302095.1). Lineage (GTDB taxonomy): Bacteria > Pseudomonadota > Gammaproteobacteria > Xanthomonadales > Xanthomonadaceae > Thermomonas. The sequence goes on from JAFLEC010000036.1 coordinate 8,746, forward strand.
TGATCCTGGCCGGCTACAAGGACCGGATGGACACCTTCTTCCAGTCCAACCCGGGGATGAGCAGCCGCATCGCCCACCACATCGACTTCCCGGACTACGCCATCGACGAACTCGGGCAGATCGCGGCGCGGATGCTGGCGGCGCAGCACTACCGCTTCGGCGACGGCGCGGAGGCGGTGTTCCGCGACTACCTCGGGCGACGCATGGCGCAACCGCACTTCGCCAACGCGCGCAGCGTGCGCAACGCGCTCGACCGCGCCCGGCTGCGGCAGGCCTCGCGGCTGTTCGCCGACCGCGAACGGGTGCTGGATGCCGACGACCTGACCACCCTGCAGCCGGCCGACCTGCTCGGCAGCCGCGTGTTCCAGACCGACTGAGAGGCGCGCCATGCCGTTGTCCAAGCGACAGACCCTGACCCAGTACCTGATCGACCAGCGCCGCCGCTTCCCCGGCGCCAGCGGCGAATTGAACGCGCTGATCCTGGACGTCTCGATCGCGTGCAAGGCGATCGCGCGGCAGGTCGCGTTCGGTGCGCTCGGCGAACTGCCGACCGGTGGCGAACTGAACGTGCAGGGCGAGGCGCAGAAGCCGCTGGACATCGCCAGCAACGAGATGTTCATGCGCCAGACCGAGTGGTCCGGCCACCTCGCCGGCCTGGCCTCCGAGGAACTGGACGATCCGTACCCGATCCCGCCCGAGTACCCGCGCGGCAAGTACCTGCTGGTGTTCGACCCGCTGGACGGGTCGTCCAACATCGACGTCAACGTCAGCGTCGGCAGCATCTTCTCGATCCTGCGCGCGCCGGACGAGGTGGTGGCCTCCGGCCGCGACGTGGCCGAGGCCGATTTCCTGCAGCCCGGCAGCACGCAGGTCGCCGCCGGCTACGCGATCTACGGGCCGACGACCATGCTCGTGCTGACCGTCGGCAACGGCGTCGTCGGCTTCACCCTGGATCCGAACCTGGGCGAGTTCAAGCTGACCCACCCGGACATGCAGGTGCCGGCGGACACCTCGGAATTCGCGATCAACAGCTCCAACAGCCGGTTCTGGGAGCCGCCGGTCAAGCGCTACGTGGACGAATGCCTGGCCGGCAAGACCGGCCCGCGCGGCAAGGACTTCAACATGCGCTGGATCGCCTCGATGGTGGCCGAGGCGCACCGCATCCTGATGCGCGGCGGGGTGTTCCTGTACCCGCGCGACACCAAGGACCCGGCCAAGCCGGGGCGGCTGCGCCTGCTGTACGAAGCCAACCCGATCGCCTTCGTGATGGAACAGGCCGGCGGCCGTTGCAGCACCGGGCGGCAGCCGATGCTCGGCGTCCAGCCCGACCGCCTGCACCAGCGCATCGGCCTGGTGTTCGGCTCGCGCAACGAGGTCGAGCGCATCGAGCGCTACCACCGCGAGCCTGCGAGCAAGGAATACGCCGAACCCCTGTTCGCCGAGCGCGGCCTGTTCCGCGACTGACTTCCCCGGAGCCCACCCATGTCCGAACGCCATCCCATCATCTCGATCACCGGCTCTTCCGGCGCCGGCACCACCTCGGTGACGCGCACCTTCGAGGCGATCTTCCGTCGCGAATCGATCGCCGCGGCGGTGATCGAGGGCGACAGCTTCCATCGCTACGACCGCGCCGAGATGAAGGCACGGATGGCCGAGGCCGAGCAGGCGGGCGACCGCAACTTCAGCCACTTCGGGCCCGAGAACAACCTGTTCGCGGAACTCGAGGCGCTGTTCAGCAGCTACGCGGAGACCGGCAGCGGGCGCCACCGCAAGTACCTGCACAACGCCGAGGAGGCCAAGCCCTACGGGCAGGCGCCAGGGACCTTCACCCCGTGGGAAGACCTTCCGGCCGACACTGACCTGCTCTTCTACGAGGGCCTGCACGGCGCGGTGGTGACGCCGGAGGTGGACGTCGCGCGGCATGCCGACCTCCTGATCGGCGTGGTCCCGGTGATCAACCTGGAGTGGATCCAGAAGCTGTGGCGGGACAAGAAGCAGCGTGGCTACAGCACCGAGGCAGTGACCGACACCATCCTGCGGCGGATGCCGGACTACGTGAACTACATCTGCCCGCAGTTCACCCAGACCCACGTGAACTTCCAGCGCGTGCCGTGCGTGGACACCAGCAACCCGTTCATCGCCCGCGACATCCCGACCGCGGACGAGAGCATCTGCGTGATCCGCTTCGCCCGCCCGAAGGGGATCGATTTCCCCTACCTGCTGAACATGATCCACGACTCCTTCATGTCGCGCGCCAACACCATCGTGGTGCCGGGCGGGAAGATGGAGCTGGCGATGCAGATGATCTTCACCCCGTTCATCTGGCGGATGATGGAGCGCCGCAAGCGCGCGCTGGGGGCGTTGTGAGCGCCGTCGCGGATGCCCCCGCGCCGAGGCAACTCGCCAATGCGCTGCGCATGCTCGCCGTGGACGCGGTGGAGCTGGCGAAGTCCGGGCATCCGGGTGCGCCGATGGGCATGGCCGACATCGCCGAGGTGCTCTGGCGCCGCCACCTGCGCCACGATCCGGCCGATCCGCGCTGGCCGGACCGCGACCGCTTCGTGCTGAGCAACGGGCATGGCTCGATGCTGCTCTACGGCCTGCTGCACCTGGCCGGCTACGACCTGCCGATCGACGAGCTGAAGGCGTTCCGGCAGTTGCACAGCCGCACGCCCGGGCACCCGGAGTACGGCGTCACCCCGGGCGTCGAGACCACCACGGGTCCCTTGGGGCAGGGGCTGGCGAATGCGGTGGGGATGGCGCTGGCGGAATCGCTGCTGGCCGCGGAGTTCAATCGCGACGGCCACGCGATCGTCGACCACCACACCTACGCTTTCGTCGGCGACGGCTGCCTCATGGAGGGCATCAGCCACGAGGTCTGTTCGCTGGCGGGGACGTTGCGCCTGTCGAAGCTCATCGTGTTCTACGACGACAACGGCATCTCGATCGATGGCCATGTCGAGGGTTGGTTCGCCGACGACACCCCCGCGCGCTTCGAGGCGCAGGGTTGGTACGTGGTCCGCGGTGTCGATGGCCATGACGCGGAAGCGGTGGATGCGGCGATCCACGTGGCGAAGGCGCAGGCGGCCAGCGCCGACGGCAAGCCCACCCTGGTCTGTTGCCGCACGGTGATCGGGCAGGGTGCGCCGACCAAGGCCGGCAGCCACGACGTGCATGGCGCGCCGCTCGGTGCGGAGGAAGTGGCGGCGACCCGGGTGGCCCTCGGCTGGGACGCCCCGCCGTTCGAGATCCCCGCGGACGTCGCCGCAGCCTGGGATGCGCGCGCGTCGGGCGCGGCGGCATCGGCGGAATGGCGTGCGCGCTTCGCGCGTTATCGTGCCGCGCATCCAGCGCTGGCCGCCGAGTTCGAACGGCGGATGCGCGGCGGGCTGCCCGTCGATTGGGCGATGCAGGCACCGGCGCGACTGCTCGCGATGGCGGACGCGGCCGGCGAGGTGGCCACGCGGCGCGCCAGCCAACTCGCACTGGACGCGCTCGCGCCGCTGTTGCCGGAATTCTTCGGTGGTAGCGCCGACCTCACCGCGTCCAACCTGACCAACTTCAAGGGCTGCGTGGTCGCAGGCCGTGACCGGCCGGGCAACCACCTGTCCTACGGCGTGCGCGAATTCGGCATGGCCGCGATGATGAACGGCATTGCGCTGCACGGCGGCCTGCTGCCGTACGGCGGCACTTTCCTGACCTTCTCCGACTACAGCCGCAATGCATTGCGGATGGCCGCGATGATGGGCCTGCGCGTCGTCCATGTCTTCACCCACGACAGCATCGGGCTGGGCGAGGACGGGCCGACCCACCAGAGCATCGAGCACGTCCCCAGCCTGCGCCTGATCCCCAACGTCGATGTGTGGCGTCCGGCCGATGCGCTGGAAACCGGGGTGGCCTGGGCCTGCGCGGTGGAACGCGTCGACGGCCCCAGCGCGTTGGCATTGTCGCGGCAGGCGTTGCCGGCCTATCCGGCAACCCCGGAACGGATGGCCGACGCGCGTCGCGGCGGCTACGTGCTGGCCGATGCCGAGGCGCCGCGCGCGGTGCTGCTCGCCACCGGCTCCGAAGTGGGCGTGGCGATGCAGGCGCATGCCTTGCTCGCGGCGCGCGGTGTCGCGGTGCGGGTGGTGTCGATGCCCAGCACCAGCGTGTTCGACCGCCAGGATCGCGCCTGGCGCGAGGCGGTGCTGCCCCCCGGCCTGCCCGCTGTGGCGGTGGAGGCCGCGCATCCGGATCTGTGGCACAAGTACGTTGGCCGCGACGGGTCGGTGGTCGGCATCGCCCGCTTCGGCGAATCCGCCCCGGCTGCCGCGCTCTATCGCTATTTCGGGATCACCCCGGAGCGCGCGCGCGACGTCGTCCTCGATTGCATCGGCGACGCGCCATGAAATGCCGCTACGACCTGGTCCTGTTCGACCTCGATGGCACGCTGGTCGACACCGCGCCTGAGATCGCCGACGCAGTGAACGACACCCTGGCCGAGCTCGGCCTGCCTGGGGAGCCGCTGGAACGGGTGCAGGCATGGATCGGCAACGGCACCGGCGTGCTGCTGCTGCGTGCTTTGGCCGCAGGACTGGGCAAGGCGCTGGACGAGGTTCGTGCGGATCCGGCGCTGCCAGGGATCGCCGCGCGCTTCGAACATCATTACGCCGCACGCTGTGGCACCCGCAGCACGGTCTATCCCGGCGCGCGCCAGCTGCTGGCGGCCCTGCGCCGCGATGGCGTGCGGCTGGCGTTGCTGACCAACAAGGAAGCACGCTACACCCGCGCGCTGCTGGATGCGCACGGCTTGCGACCGCTGCTGGACCTGGTGGTGAGCGGCGACACGCTGCCGGTGCGCAAGCCGGATCCGGCGATGGCGCGCTATTGCATCGACTGGTTCAGTGCCAGCACGCCGCGCACCCTGCTGGTGGGCGATTCGGCGATCGATGCGGCCACCGCGCGCAACGCCGGCATCGCCGCTTGGCTGTTGCCGCACGGCTACAACGGCGGGGCGCCGCTGGCGCAGGCCGCGGCCGACCGCGTGGTCGCCGATTTCGGCGCGCTGCAGGCGCTGCTGCTGCCCGAGGTCGCGTTGTCGGCATGACGGCGTTGCGCGCGCTGCTCTGGGACGTCGATGGCACCCTGGCCGAAACCGAGGCCGAGGGCCATCGGGTCGCGTTCAACGCGGCCTTCGCCGAGCACGGCCTAGACTGGCACTGGGACGATGC
>JAFLEC010000037.1 GCA_017302095.1 Lysobacterales bacterium
GCACCAGCTCGGGACGCAGGGCCGACGCCAGGCCCGCGACGTCGAACGCCTCTTCCCCCGCCTCGACCGCCGGCACCAGTTGCTTGACCTGGATGCGATGCAGCGCTTCACCGATGGCATCCAGCACGCTGCCCCAGTCGGGCGAGAACTCGGCGAGCTGCGCCGCTTCGGCGAGCAGGCGCGCGCCGTCGTCGGCGGCGAGGGCATCGAGCAGGGCCTGCACGCGGTTGCGGTCGACCGTCCCCAGCATCGCCGCGACCGCGGTGCCCTCCAGGCGGCCGCCTTCCGCACCGGCGCCGCAATAGGCGATCGCCTGGTCCACCAGCGAGAGGCCATCGCGCAGGCTGCCATCCGCGGCGCGCGCGAGTTGGCGGATCGCGTCCTCGTCGGCGGCGATGCCTTCGGCGGCCAGGATCTTCGCGATCTGCCCGCGGATCTGGTCCTCGTCGAGGCGCTTGAGGTTGAACTGCAGGCAGCGGCTCAGCACCGTGACCAGCAGCTTCTCCGGATCGGTCGTGGCGAACAGGAACTTGACGTGACCCGGCGGCTCTTCCAGCGTCTTCAGCAGCGCGTTGAACGCCGGCTTCGACAGCATGTGCACTTCGTCGATCAGGTAGACCTTGTACTTGCCGCGCGAGGGCATGTACTGGGCGTTCTCGATCAGCTCGCGGACGTTGTCGACGCCGGTGTTGGAGGCGGCGTCGATCTCCAGCAGGTCGATGTAGCGACCCGCGTCGATGGCGAGGCAGGTCTCGCAGGCACCGCACGGGTCGGCACTGGTGCCCTGCTCGCAGTTCAGCGACTTCGCGAAGATCCGCGCGATCGTGGTCTTGCCGACGCCGCGGGTGCCGGTGAACAGGAAGGCGTGGTGGACGCGGCCGGTTTCGAGGGCATTGGTCAGCGCGCGGACCACGTGCTCCTGGCCGACCAGTTCGGCGAAACGCCTGGGGCGCCACTTGCGGGCAAGCACAAGGTAGGACATGCCGCCATTGTGGCATGCAGCAGCCACGTCGATGCCGCGCTGCCCGCCGTTCCTTGTGGCGGCCGCCCGCGACCGCTAGAATTGCCGGCCCGGTGGCGCTGGAGGCGCTGTCCGACACCTTCCGGAGAGGTGTCCGAGTGGTTGAAGGAGCACGCCTGGAAAGTGTGTAAGCGTCTAAACCGCGCTTCGGGGGTTCGAATCCCCCTCTCTCCGCCAAACAAATAGAAGCCCCTGTTTTTACAGGGGTTTTTATTTAGTCGGAGAGTGGGCCGGCAGGGCACAAATCGGGGCACACCCGATGGCACTCCCTCACTATTTGACCCGCACCGCGTCGGGCCGTTTCATCTTTCGCATCCGCGTCCCTGCTGACCTGCGGACCGCTGTCGGTCGCGACTTCATCAAGCGCCCACTGGGCGCAAACTTGCTGGCCGCACGCCTTGCCGCGCTTGAATTGTCGGGCCGCTATGCTGCGGCTTTCGACGCCATCAGGGGGCGAGGTATGGAGAAGAAAATCAGCGTGGCCGACGTGGTGGCCAGCGTGGCTAAAAACGGTGCCCAGCGGTATGAAATCGACATGCGGAACGGCACCCTGCGGGCGACCGACGCAGCCGACCATGCGCGTGCGATGGAAGCCTTGGAAGCCATTGGACGCTTTGAGCGGGCCACCCCACGAGCAGCCATGGCCGAGCCTCCGGCACCCGTTGCCGAAGCCATCACCATCGTCAATGCCCGCGACGCATGGCTGAAAAGCTTGAGTGCCGCCAGCACGTTGCCCAAGACGCTGACTATCAAAGCCGCTCCCGTGACCGCGCTGGCGGACTTCCTCGGCCCTGACCGACACGTCCACACCATCACCCGCCCGGACATGGCCCGCTTTTATCAGCACTTGCGCGACGGCGGCATATCCACGCCCACCCTATTCAATAAGCAGAGCTACCTTGCCGGCACTGACGGCTTTTTCACTTGGGCGCAGGCCTCGGGCTACTACCCTGCCGGTGACAATCCGGCGGCCAAGCACATCCGTTATTCGGCCAGCGAGAAACGCAAGCGCAAGAAACTGGGGTTTCAGGCTTTCACACTCGACCAAGTTCGCCAGCTCTATGCCCCTGAGAACTTCGCACGCCTGTCACCGGGAACGCGTTGGGCGGCTCTTGTTGGCCTTTACACAGGCGCAAGAGCCAGCGAGGTCGGCCAGCTCCTGACCCTCGATGTGCTGCAGGTCGATGGCGTGTCCTGCGTGCGTATCTGCGATGAGGGCGAACATCAGAAACTGAAAACCGAAGCCTCAAACCGCGTCGTGCCTGTCCACCCCGATTTGATTGCCTTGGGATTCCTGGACTACGTGGACAGCTTGCGCGGACGTGGCGACTGGCGAGTTTTCCCGCAAGCAATGGCAGCGGCGAAGAACGGGCAAGGCGGCTGGATATCCAAGGCCTTCGGCTACTACCTCGGCAACCTGTCGGGCGGCTGGCCGAAAGCCAAGCGCGGTTTTCACAGCTTGCGGAAAACGGTCATCCAGCAGCTTCAAGGGGCTGGCGTCGCGTCGGAAATGCGCGCCCAACTGGCAGGCCATGACCTCGACGACGAACACCACAGCACTTACAGCAGGGACTTCACGGCAGCGGAAAAACTCGACGGCGTGGGCAACTCACCGGGCTTGTCAGTGCTGGCCTACGGCTTGGACTTGGACGCACTTCGCCCACTTCTGACCGCTTCCATTAGCAGGCGACGCGCCAAAGTTCCCGTGCGCAAGCCTTCAGCCTCGGCAGCCAACCGCAAGCGCTCGGCAATGTCCGGCGACAAGTAAAGGTCGAGCCGCACATTACGCGCACGACGTCGGCGGGTTCCTTCGAGAGCAGCAGCAGCGGACTGGGGCATATCCGGAAACTAAAACACGAAAAGGAAAACGCAAGCCCATCTCTCTTGCGGAAGTCCGGATAGGTGGCACTCTGAAGGTATAGCCATTTCACCGAACCGCCCGCAATGTTTTTTAGTCGCAGCAAAGCTAAACGCAGCTCTTCCCCATTGTCGGCCACGAAAGTGACCGACAATGGGGGGAGTGGGAAAGTGGTTGTAGCGAAGCGTAAGCCACTGGCCCACGGGGGCGCAGCCCCCACGCATCGGAGCGGGAGCGGAGATGCGACGGCCCGGAGCGAGAGCGCAGGGACGGCGAAGCGTGCGGGAGCACGCGGAGCGGAGCACGGCGGGAGCCGTGCGACCGGTGCGGCGAAGCCCAAGCCGGCGGCCGTGGCCGACGCGTGGGCGCAGACGCACCGCGTGGCGTTGGGCCAGCGGGAACGGTCGGCACGGCTGGCAGCGCAACGCGATGGCAAGCCGTGGACCCTCCACGCGGACCAGCAGACGCGCGACGTGTTGGCCGAGTGCGCCCAGCGCGAGGTCGGCACGGCCACGGCGGCCAAGTATCGGCGGGCCTACGACAACCTGCGTGCCTCCGGCCTTACAGCGCTGGAGGCGGCCAGCACGCGCGCCCACTACGACTTCCTCCGCACGGCCTGCCGGTTCTGTATGGCTGAGGACGTGCGGGAGTGGCGGGCGGCGAGTGAGCGGGCGATAAAGCGCAGCGACCTCGCCAGCGCCCAGCGCCGCACGGAGCGCGCATTTCGGCTGGCGGCGGTGCTGGACGAAATGTTCCTCCAGCCAGACCGCCTGACGTGGAAGGACAAGCCCAAAGCCGAACGTGGCCCGTCCAAGTCCAAACGCTCGACGCACGCGCCCGCGCCGGACATGGCCGCCGGCTTGCTGCTGGAGCAGCAAGAGCGCGTCCAGCAGCGGCATGCGGAACGCTTGGTAGTGTTGGCGCTGACAGGCTGCCGCCCAGCGGAGCTGCGCAACGGCGTGCGTCTGGAAGCCTTGCGCAGCAAGGGCGGGCGGAGATTACTCCGGGCCACGCTGCTGGGGGCAAAATGGGACGGCGGGAACCGGGGGCACCATGACCGCGTTCTGCAGTTCCCGGCGGATACGGGAGCCACGGCGGTGCTGGCGGCACAAGTGGAAGCGAAAGGCGGCCGATGGACGCTGACGACGACGGAAGCGGACGTGCGGAGCTTGAACCGCGCTTTGTCCGGTGCGGGCATGAGCTGCTACAGCTTCCGTCACCAAGTCGCCAGCGAGCTGAAAGAGCAGGTGGCAACCGGCCAGCGGACAGCAGAAGAAGCGGCAGCCGCGATGGGTCACGCTAGCACTGCGTCACTGGCTTTCTATGGCAAGCGATCGCACGCGCGGGGCGGTCGGAAGCTGCGTGCGGTGGCGTCGGACAAAGTGCGTTCGGTCCCAGTGACGTTCGCCGCCAAAGCAGCGGCCCGCGCTGCGCGGGCCGCAAAAGCAGCGATGGGGGCTGCGCCCCGTCCTGCCGCAGCGTCGGCACCGCCGACGCCACGGGCGGCCATGTCCAAGCCCGTGGGGCCCTTGGCAAGGGGGCTACGGCCAAAGCGCTAAGTCGCTCGTCACCTAATCTTCCGTTGCACAGAAAGCTATAAATTTTTCAATATTTTTCAATCACTTAAATAAGTATAGGATCCCTCTCTACATAGCGCGGAGGTGATCAATGAAGGGTTGGCTGTTTTTGGCGATAGCCATCGTTAGTGAAGTCGTTGGAACAAGCGGCCTCAAGGCCTCTAATGGCTTTAGCAAACTGGGACCATCGCTCGTTTCCATCGTTGCCTACGGTGCTTCCTTCTACTTCTTGTCATTGGCCTTGCGGAGCGTTCCCATCAGCATGGCCTATGCCGTGTGGGCCGGCCTCGGCATTGCGCTTATTGCCGTCGTTGGCTGGGTAGCCTTTGGTCAGAAAATTGATGGGTGGGGAGCACTCGGTATCAGCCTCATCCTTGCCGGCGTCCTGGTCATGAACCTGCTTTCCAAGTCAGCGGCTCACTAGCGGACTGTCTCCGGGCGCCGTTTGCCTGCTAAAATGGCGTGGCACACAACAGGGCACAATTGGATTTGTGCTTTGCCAGCGAGAACAAGGGGTTAGGTTTGAGTCTAGAACCTCCCCCTCTCTCCGCCAGTTTCAAGCGCTTCGAGTCGCATCGAACGCGCCGTGTCCATGGTGGCCCCGTCGGCCCCTCGCGACGCTAGGTCGAAAACCCCGCCAGGGCCGGAAGGCAGCAACGGTATCGACTGACGCGGGCGCCGAGGCCAGCCGGCGGGGCCGCCGCCTTTTGGGCGTCCTTGCGCGAACCGTCGCCCCGGGTGTCAGCTCTGCGACGGCAGGCCCGCAGGCGCACGCAACCGGATCACGTCGCCCTGCATGCCGACGCGGTAGCCCCGCGCACGCAACTGCACGCCTTCCGCCGCGCTGGCGTAGTGGTACAGCACGCATCGATCCAGCAGCTCACGCGGATACTCGCGCTCGAGGTCCTCGATCCCGCTGTGCGAGGGATTGCCCTCCAGCGCGCAGTCGTGGGCGATCAGCTCGTCGGCGTCGGCGAACTTCGCCAGGATCTCCGGGATCGGGCGGGTGTCGCCGGTCCACACCAGGCTGCCGAGCAGGCGCAGGCCGAAGGCGGTGTCGGGCCAATGGTGGCGCGCCGGGAAGACCTCCAGCCGCTGGCCGTCGAGCCAGAAGTGGTCGGACACCGGGATCACCCGGAACGCCTCCCAGAAGTTGACGCCACCCTCGGCGAGCGCATTCGGATAGCTCGCGACGCGCTGGTGCAGCAGCGGCAGCAGGGTCACCGGCACGTACAGGCGCACCTCGCCTCGCCGCGCGGGATCGAACCAGGCCGACACGAACAGCCGCTCGAAGCCGGCGATGTGATCCATGTGCGCATGGGTCATGAACAACGCGCGCGGCACGTCACCGTAGGTCGCCTCGAACGCGGTCAGCCCCTCGCCGCCGCAATCGATGGTCAACCACGGGCGGGCATCGCGTTCGATCGTCGCCATCGCCGAGCCGAGCTCCACCGCCGCGGCGTTGCCGACGCCAAGCAGGCGCAAGCTCCAATCGACCATGTTCAATAGCCTCGCTGCCAGGCGGCGTCGTAAGCCGCGCGCAGGGCGCGAAACTGGGCATCCACCTCGATGACGCCGCGGCCACCGCGCTGCTTGCGCAGGGAACGCCGCAGGCGCTCGAGGTTGGCCTCGCGCCAGGCCGTTGCGGGGATCCGCAAGCGCGAGCGGTCGAAATCGATCATCCAGCCACGGCCCTCTTCATCGAACAGCAGGTTGTGCGCATTGAGGTCGGCGTGGTCGAGACCTTGCCGATGGAAACGCGCGACCAACTCACCAGCGGCCACCCAAGGCGCATCCCCCGCAGTCGCGAGCGCCGCCAGAGAACGCACCCCCGGCAGGCGCTGCATCAGGATCGCTGCGCGATACGACAGCCCCTCGCGCCGGTACCAGGCCGCGTACGCCATCGGCACCGGCAACTTGCGCGCGCGCAAGACCCGGAGCAGGCGGTACTCGGCGAAACTGCGCACCCGCGCGATGCCGCGCCACAGGTGCGCATCGCGACTGATGTTGGCGACCAGCCCACCGCGCAGGTAATGACGCAGGACGGCATCGCCACCCTCGCCCATGTCGATGAACCAGGCCCCGCCTCGACCGCCATCGCCGACCGGCTGGGCGGCATCGCCCCAATGCGCGGGGTCGAACCACGCGGGGTCCGGTTGCCGCAGCTGGGTGCGGTCGAACAGAATCGCGCCGTATCCGCGCGCATCGCGGAACGGCGTCAGGTGTTCGTTGGCGTCGAAGCCGGCCATTCCCGGGAGTGTAACAAGCACGTGCAAGCCGACGCGCCGCGATCGATCTGCCTGCTGCGCCTGTCGGCGCTGGGCGACGTCACCCACGTACTGCCGCTGGTCCGCACCCTGCGCGACGGCCTGCCCGGGGTGGCACTGACCTGGATCATCGGCAAGGGCGAGCGCCGGCTGCTGGACGGCCTGCCGGGCGTGCGTTTCGTCGAATACGACAAGCGCAGCGGCTTGGCCGGCATGCGGGCCGTGCGCAGCGCCGTCGGCCAGCGCGTCGACGCCCTCCTGCAATTGCAGGTGTCTGCGCGCGCCAACCTGCTGTCCGCGTTCGTGCCCGCGCGCCGGCGGATCGGCTACGACCGCTCGCGCAGCAAGGAAGGCCACGGGTTGTTCATCAACGAACGCATCCCCGACCGCCCGGGCATCCATGTGCTCGACGCGATCGGCAGCTTCTGCGAGCCGCTCGGGCTGGTCCGCGAGTGCATCGCCTGGGACCTGCCGGTGCCGGACGAGGCCCACGCTTGGGCGCGCGCGCAATGGCCGGACGACGGCCGCCGCGTGCTCATGATCTCCCCGTGCTCGAGCCACGCGCTGCGCAACTGGCACGCCGAGCGCTATGCGGCGCTGGCCGACCACGCCGCGTCGCAGGGCTGGCGGATCGTCCTCTGTGGCGGCCGCAGCGCGCTGGAGCGCGACACCGGCGACGCCATCGTGGCCGCGATGGCACGTCGCGACGGCGTGCTCGACCTGATCGGCAAGGACACCTTGAAGCAACTGCCGGCCCTGCTCGCCCGCGCCGACCTGCTGGTGACCCCCGACTCCGGCCCGATGCACATCGCCAACGCGATGGGGACCAAGGTGCTGGGCCTGCATGCCGCCACCAACCCGCACCGCAGCGGGCCGTACTCGGACCGCCGCTTCTGCGTGGACCGCTACGACGACGCCGCGCGCCGCTACCGCGGCAGGCCGGCGTCCGAGCTCAAGTGGGGCACCCGGATCGAGGCCGAGGGCGTGATGGACCTGGTCACCGTCGAAGATGCGGTCGCCGCGTTCGAACGCTACCGGGTGCTCGCGGCCGGTTGAACGTCGCGCCGTCGCGCCAGCAATGGCGCGGCCATCGGCATGGTCAGCACGGTGCTGGCCACCGCCATCAGCAGCAGCGCGGTGAACGTGGCGCTGGTGATGATCGCCTTGTCCAGCAGCACGTTGGCGAAGATGATCATGATCAGCGCCTTGGTCTGCAGCAGCCATCCCACCAGCGCGGCATCGCCGGGCGGCCAACCGAGCAGGCGACCGGCCAGGCGGACCCCCGCCAGCTTCCCGACCACCGAGGCCACCAGCAACGCCGCAGCTGCGAGGAGCACGCCGGCACCGCCCATTTCCCAGCCGGTGCGCAGTCCGGTGCTCAGGAAGAACACTGGCATCAGCAACAGCAGGACATGCTGGCGCAGGCGATCCAGCGCATCGTGGTCGAACCAGTCGCGGTCCATCACAACGCCGGCCAGGAACGCACCGACCATGAAATGCAGCCCCGACCAGTCGGCACCGAAGGCGCACAGCGCCAGCCACACCAGCATCGCGTACCAGCGGTCGCGTTCGGGAATCGCGCGCATCAGCCGGCGGAAGCCCACGCAGGCGATCGCGAAGGCCAGCAGGAAGGCCGCCTGTCGCCCGATCCGTACCCAGTCCATCAGCACCAGCGCCAGCACGCCCCAGATCGCCAGGTCGTCGAGGCTGGCATAGCGCAGGATCCGCTGCCCCAGCGGGGTGCGCAGGATCGACAGCTTCTCCATCAGCAGCACCAGGATCGGCAAGGCGGTCACTGCGCAGGCCATGCCGATGCCGGCCACGAATTGCGCCGGGGTGCCGCGTGCGCCGATCCAGCCATCGAAACGCAGCATGCCGAGGCCGACCACCGCCCCGAGCACCAAGGGCACGCCCAGCGCCAATGCGGCGGTCGTGCCGGTGTCGCGGCGTTTCGCCCACGCATCCCGGAGGTCCAGTTCGATGCCGGCCAGCATCACGAACAGCATGACCGCCCACCAGGCGACGCCGTTCAGCGCCAGGATCACGTCGGCGGTGAACACCGCCTGGTAGGCGGCCGGGAAGGCTTGCCCCAGCACGCCCGGCCCCAGCAGGACGCCGGCCACGATCTGCACCACCACCAGCGGCGCCACGTCGTCCAGCCGCGCCAATCGCCAGGCCAGGTACGGGACCAGGAAGATGATCGCCATCGCGACCAGGTACAGCTCGGTCGTGGTGACCGCGTGCGCCATCGCCAAATCCGATCAGGGCGCGCCGTTGCCGCTGCCGTAGTCCTGGTAGGACTTCTCCTCGACGTAGGCAGAGCCGAGCGCGAGGTTGATGTCCTTCTTGACCCGCGCCCGGGTGTCGTTCTCGAAGTAGACGCTGCGCGCCAGCCGCACGAATTCGGCATCGAAGGCCTGCGCCTTTTCCTTCAGGCGGATGTCGTCCTCGATCACCCACAGGCGCTCGTTGACCGCCTTCAGCTCGGCGCGCAGGGCCGCGATGTCCCCCGCCGAGGCCGGGTGGCCGGCCCAGGTGGACTCCAGCGCCGCCAGTTCGTTGCGGACGTTGGCCAGCTTCGCCGGATCGGTCATCCGCTCCGACTTGATCTGCAGGATCGCGATCTTGTCCAGCAGTTCGCCGAACGAGACGGGGACGAGGATTTCGGACATCGGGCACCTGCCGCCTTGGGGATGCGCGAGTGTAGCGCCTTGCCCGCCGGGCCCGCGGCCCGTATCATCTGCGGCCCACTTCCGGAGAGGTGGCAGAGCGGTTGAATGTACCTGACTCGAAATCAGGCGTAGGTTTATAGCCTACCGAGGGTTCGAATCCCTCCCTCTCCGCCAGTTCACGAAAACGCCCCTCGCGGGCGTTTTTCGTATGCGGCGATCGGCACCCAGGCCACCATCCCCGGGAGGCGGATCGCAGCGAGGGCTGGAACCCCGTCCGGTCCGGATGCACGATTCCGTTACCCCCACAAAACCCGGACGGATGCCCTGCGCATGATCGAATTCGGACACCTCAGCCACGTAGGCTTGCGCAGGGACCTCAACGAGGACACCTATTACGGCGACAGTGAGCTTGGACTCTGGCTGGTGGCCGACGGCATGGGCGGGCACGAGTATGGAGAGGTCGCCAGCGCCCTGGCGCGTGAAGCCATCGTCCGCGAAGTCCGCGCTGGACGCCCCCTCGCGGATGCGATCCGCACGGCCGACGAAGAAATCATCCGCTGCTCGAAGCGCCGCGGCGACAGCTTGCCGATGGGCACCACCGTGGCTGCGGCGCGGGTCGACGGGAACCGCTTCGAAGTGGCCTGGGTCGGCGACAGCCGGGTCTACCTTTGGCGGGATGCCACCTTGACCCAGATCTCGCAGGACCATAGCTACGTGCAGGAGCTCATCGCGCAGGGTGCCATCACCCCCGACCAGGCGCGCAGCCACCCCCATCGGAACGTCGTCACCCAGGCATTGGGGGTGACCGATCCGGTGCAGCTGAACGTCGAGACCCTGTCCGGCGAGTTGCGCCCCGGCATGCAACTGCTGCTGTGCAGCGATGGACTGACCGAGGAAGTCGACGATCGGGCGATCGCGCGCGTGCTCGCCCACGACGAATGCAGCGCGCAGGAATGCGTGGACGGCCTGGTCGCGGCCGCGCTGGATGGCGGCGGGTCGGACAACGTGACCGTGGTGCTGGTCCGCCGGCACTGAACCCCGGCAGCTGCGGCGCTCAGGCGCCGTCGGCCTCCAGTTGCAGCCACAGGCAAGCCCCCGACTTCTTCTGCAGGACCGCCAATCGCGCCGCATGCGCGGCATGCTCGTCGGCATCGGGCTGCACCCGCACCCGCGTGGCGGCATCGCCCACCGGTCGTTGCACGACTGCCGCCTGCCTGGCGACATCCGCGCTCGCCTGGTCGCCGAAGCCCATCTCGCCTTGGCCCGATGTCAGGGCGAGGTAGACCTCGGCCAGGATCTGCGCATCGAGCAGGGCGCCGTGCAACTGGCGTTGCGAGTTGTCCACCCCGAGGCGCTTGCACAGGGCATCCAGTGAATTGCGCTGGCCCGGGAAACGCTGGCGGGCGAGCAGCAGCGAGTCCTCGACCGTGCAGCGCGCCAGCAGGTTGCCATACCCTGCGAGCCGCGCGAGCTCGGCATCCAGGAAACCGACGTCGAAGGCCGCGTTGTGGATGATGAGCTCCGCGCCCTCGATGAAGGCCAGGAATTCGTCGACGACCTCGGCGAAGCGCGGCTTGTCGGCGAGGAATTCGAGGGTGAGGCCGGTGACTTCCTGGGCCCCCTGTTCGAACTCGCGATCCGGGTTCAGGTAGCAATGGAAGGTGCGCCCGGTCGGCCGACGCTCGACCAGCTCGACGCAACCAATCTCGACCACGCGGTTGCCCTTCTTCCACTCGAGTCCGGTGGTCTCGGTATCCAGCACGATCTGCCGCATCAGCGTCCCCGTTCCTTGATCGCCTCGGCCTGCGCACGCGCCAGCTGGTCGACCCGTTCGTTGTCCGGGTCGCCCGCGTGGCCCTTCACCCAACGCCAGTCGACGCGGTGGCGGGCAGCGGCGGCATGCAGGCGTTCCCACAGGTCGCGGTTCTTGACCGGGTCGCCACCGGCGGTCTTCCAGCCGCGTCGCAGCCAGTTGGCCATCCATTCGGTGATGCCCTGGCGGACGTATTGCGAATCCGTGTGCAGGACCACCTCGCAGGGCTCGCGCAAGGCCTCCAGCGCGGCGATCGCGGCCATCAGCTCCATCCGGTTGTTGGTGGTGTCGGGCTCGCCGCCGGCGACTTCGCGTTCGATCCCGCGCCATCGCAGCAGGCCCGCCCAGCCGCCCGGCCCGGGATTGCCCAGGCAAGCGCCGTCGGTATGGATGTGCACCGCCTTGCGCGCCTCGGTCATGCGCTGGGTTCCGCCTGCCAGCCCAGGCTGGCCGGTGCGCGCAGCGGCGTCATCGGCAGGCGGCGTTTCTCGGCGCGCAGCAGGAAGCCCGCGCGCAGCCCGGCCCCGTCCTGGAAATCCGGGTCGAGGCCGATGCGCCACGTCGGCCCCAGCCCCCGTGAGACCGGTTCCGGTTGCAACCCGGCGAGGCGCAGGCGGCGGCGCCAGGTGATCGGTTCGGCGACGCGCGGACCGTGCCCGCGCCAACGCAGGCGGTACGGCGACAGAGGGTTCAACGCGAACAGCCACAGGCGACCGCCGGGGACCAGCACGCGTGCGCATTCGGTTAGCAACTGGACGGGGTCGCAGGCGATGTCCGCCAGGTGCTGGACCACCACCACGCCGCAGGCGTCGCTGGCGATCGGCAGCGGGAGGCCGGCGCGCAGGTCGCCCGCCAGCCCGCATTCGGCCGCATGCAACTGGAGGGTGGCATCGCCGCCCTGCGCCAGTACCGGCAGCGGCCCCAGACGCAGGCTGGCCTGGCCCGGGCGTTCCTGCAGCGCCTGCTGGAGCGCGTCGGCCTCGCTGGCCAGCAGCGCAAGGCCGGCGTCGCGGGCAAACCAGTCCGCCGCCGCAGCGACGGCATCGGGTTGACGGCGGAAAGCGGCGGCGGGCATGGTCGGATTCTGCGGGAAAGCCCGCGACCCGTCACGACTCGACACATGCGCCCGCAGCCGCTACCCGCCCTCGACGACAACTACATCTGGCTGCTGCGCGATGCGGCCGGCCGCGCGGTGATCGTCGACCCGGGCGATGCCTTGCCCGTGCTGGAGGCGCTGGACGGCGCGCCGACGCCGCACGCGATCCTCGTCACCCACCATCATCCCGACCATGTCGGCGGCATCCCGGCCCTGCTTGACCGCTGGCCCGGCCTCCCGGTGCTGGCGCCGGAAGACCCGCGCATCGCGGTTGCCAGCCAGCGCGTGTGCGGAGGCGACCAGGTGGCACTGGGGCCATGGACGTTCTCGGTACTGGACGTGCCCGGCCATACCCGCAGCCATGTCGCCTACGCCACCGACGGCCTGCTGTTCTGCGGCGATACCCTGTTCAGCCTGGGCTGCGGCCGCCTGTTCGAAGGCACGCCCGCGCAGATGCTGGCTTCGCTCGACGCGCTGGCCGCCCTGCCCGGCGAGACCCTGGTCTGCTGCACGCACGAGTACACGCTCGCCAATGCCGCGTTCGCACTGGTGGTCGACCCGGGCAATGCCGATCTGCAGGCACGCGTCGCGGAGGCCCGCGGTCAGCGCGCAGCGGGCGCACCCACCCTGCCGCCGACGCTGGCATCGGAGCGCGCCTGCAATCCGTTCCTGCGCAGTCGCGCGCCCGCGGTGCGTGAGGCGCTGTCGCGCCAAGCCGGGCACCCGATCGCGGACGACGTCGAGGCCTTCGCCTGCCTGCGACGCTGGAAGGACGGCTTCCGCGGATGACGCGTACCCTGCGCCCAGCGTGGCTGCTGCCTCTGTTGCTGGCCTGCGGCACCGCGATCCCGGCCTCGGCGCCAGCGACCCGCGATGGCGCGGAGGTCATGACGCGTTTCCATGCACGACTCGCGTCCCCGGCGTGCGGCGATGCCAGCCCGCGCTGGAAGCACCACTACGCGCATGCCGCGCAGGACCTGGCAGGGCGCGACGCGCAGGCCCTGATGCTGTTCGGCTATGTGCTGGATGCCCTGCAGGCCGCCGACCTCCCGGCCGAGTTCGCGCTGATCCCGTTCGTGGAAAGCCGGTACCGCCCCGACGTGCGCAGCCCCGGCGGCCAGGTCGGCCTGTGGCAGTTCACCGCGGCGACCGCGCGCCGCCATGGCATCCGCATCCGCGGCGGCATCGACGAACGCCGCTCGATCCCGATCGCGACCCGGGCCGCGGTCCGCCATCTCGCGCGCCTGCATCGCCTGCTGGGCGGCGACTGGCGCACGATCGCGATCGCCTACAACGCCGGCGAAGGCGCCTTGCGCGCATCACGCCGGACCGGCGGCAAGCCGCTCAGCGGCATCGCGCGGAGCTATCCGTCGAAGCTGCATGCGA
>JAFLEC010000038.1 GCA_017302095.1 Lysobacterales bacterium
GCATGATGGAAGGCGCGATCGCGGTGGCCGACCTGACCGTCGGCGACGTCATGGTGTCGCGCGCGCAGATGGTCGCGCTGCCGGCCGACGGCAAGTTCCTCGACCTGATGCGGCAGGTGGTCGAGTCAGGCCACTCACGCTTCCCGGTGCACGGCGAGGACAAGGACGAGATCCTCGGCATCCTGCTGGCCAAGGACCTGCTGCGCGGGGTGGTCGCCGACAACGGCCCCGGCACCATCCGCGAGCTGCTGCGCCCGGCGGTGCTGATCCCGGAATCCAAGAAACTCAACGTGCTGCTGCGCGAGTTCCGGCAGTCGCGCAACCACATGGCGATCGTCATCGACGAGTATGGCGGCGTCGCCGGGCTGGTCACCATCGAGGACGTGCTGGAGCAGATCGTCGGCGACATCGACGACGAGCACGACGATGCCGAGGACGCGAACACCCAGATCGCCGCGCGCGCCGACGGCCAGTTCGTGGTCGATGCGCTGACCCCGATCGCCGACTTCAACCAGCGCTTCGACGCCGAGTTCGACGACGACGAGTACGACACCATCGGCGGCCTGGTGACCGCCGCCATCGGCCACCTGCCCGAGGCCGGCGAAGAGCTCACCCTGGGCCGCTTCGTGTTCCGCGTCGCCAGCGCCGACGCCCGCCGCCTGCATACCCTGCACGTGGGCATCGATGCGGCTGGCTGAGGTGGCGCGGCGGCTGCTGGCGCTGCTGCTGGCGCTGGTCGCCGGGATCGCCCAGGCGCAAGCGCCTGAGCAGGCGCCTACGCCGGTGGAGCCGGCATCGCCGCGCATCGGGGTGGTGACGATGGGCCCCGGCGGGATCTTCTGGGAGCGTTTCGGGCACGACGCGATCGTGGTCGAAGACCCGGCGACCGGCGCGCGCACCAACTACAACTTCGGCTTCTTCGACCTCGAGGAACCCGGCTTCCTCGGCCGCTTCGTGCAGGGCCGGATGCAGTACATGCTGGTCGCGCTGCCGTTGGAGCAGGACCTCGCCTACTACCGCGACGTCGGCCGCGGCGCCACGGTGCAGTGGCTGGACCTCGATCCCGCGCAGGCGCGGCAGCTGGCCGCCGACCTCGCCGAGAACGCACGGCCGGAGAACGCGCGCTACCGCTACGACTACTACACCGACAACTGCGCGACCCGCGTCCGCGACGCGCTCGACCGTGCGCTGGGCGGGCAGTTGCAACGCACCCTGGTCGGTCGTTCCAGCGGCGACACCTGGCGCAGCGAATCTCTGCGGTTGGCTTCGCCCGCGCCATGGATGTGGCTGGCCTTCGACATCGGACTGGGGCCGCGCGCGGACAAGCCGCTGTCGCGCTGGCAGCTGGGGTTCATCCCGAGCCGGCTGGCGGAGGGCTTGCGCGAAACCCGCCGCGCCGATGGCCGGCCATTGGTGGCCGGCGAAGCCGTGTTGCTGCCGCAACGCCTACCGCCCGAACCGCTCGGCAGCGCGCCGCGCATCTGGCCGTGGTTGCTGGCGGGCCTGGCGATCGCCGGGATGGTGCTGTGGTCGCGCAGCCGCCATCCGCGCCTGCTGGCCGCAGCGGCGGGCCTGCTCTGGTTGGCCTGCGCCGTCCTCGGCAGCGTACTGGCGCTGGGTTGGGCCTTCACCGACCACCAGGCGATGTGGGGCAACCGCAACCTGCTGCTGTTCAGTCCGCTGGCCTGGCTGTTGCTGCCGGGCGCCTGGGGACTGTTGCGCCGGCGCGAGCCGACCGGCCGCTTCCGCGCCGTGCTGGTCGCGCTTGCGGTGCTCGCCGCACTGGCCTGCCTGCCGCTGTGGCTCCAAGTCGAACCCCAGCGCAACGGCCACTGGATCGCCCTGCTGCTGCCGATCCACGCCGCGTTGGCGCGCGCCTGGCGCCGCCCCGCGCCTTGATGGCCCGGGCCTGGCCGGGCAGGATGCCGCGATGAGCACCGAACGCCCCGCCCTCCCCGCCTGCGTCGTCAACTGCGCGGCCTACGATCGCGAAGGCCGGCGTCGCGACGTGAGCCTGGCGCAGATCAGCGACGTGCTGGCGGTCGACGACGGCAGCTTCGTCTGGGTCGGGCTGTACGAGCCGCACGAATCCCTGCTCGACACCCTGCAGGAAGAGTT
This sequence comes from Lysobacterales bacterium, assembly GCA_017302095.1. GTDB lineage: Bacteria > Pseudomonadota > Gammaproteobacteria > Xanthomonadales > Xanthomonadaceae > Thermomonas. The sequence continues at coordinate 2,119 of JAFLEC010000038.1, forward strand.
CGGCCTGCACGACCTCGCCGTCGAGGATGCGCACAACGCCCACCAGCGGCCGAAGATCGAGACCTACGGCAACAGCCTGTTCATCGCCGCGCACACCGCGCAGGAAGTCGAGGGCCATGTCCGCTTCGGCGAGACCCACCTGTTCGTCGGGCCGCGCTTCCTGGTGACCGTGCGCCATGGCGCCTCGCTGAGCTACGCGCCGGTCCGCCAGCGCCTGGAGCGCGACCCCGAAATGCTGGCGCACGGACCAAGCGTGGCGCTCCACGCGGTACTCGACTACGTGGTCGACAACTACCAGCCGATCGTCTCCGCGTTCGGCGGCGAACTCGACGCGCTCGAGCACGACGTGTTCGCCGAGACCTACAAGCGCGGCACCATCCGCAAGCTCTACGAACTGCGCAAGGAGTTGACCCTGATGCGGCTGGCGGTCGCGCCGATGCAGGACATCCTGTCGCAGCTGATGCGCAGCCCGGCGATCCTCATCCCCGACGAGGTGCGTCCGTATTTCCGCGACGTCGAGGACCACGCGGCGCGCGTGCGCGACACCATCGACACCCAGCGCGAGATGGTCTCGGCGGCGATGAACGTCAACCTGTCGCTGGTGACCGTGGCGCAGGGCGAGATCGTCAAGAAGCTGGCCGGCTGGGCCGGCCTGCTGGCGCTGCCGACCCTGATCGCGAGCTGGTACGGCATGAACTTCGCGCACATGCCGGAACTGGAGAAGCCCTACGCCTACCCGGCCCTGATCGGCATCGTGCTGCTGGCCTGCGTGGTGCTCTACCGCTACCTGCGCAAGGTACGCTGGCTGTAGCGGATCACGCGCCGGCCAGCCCTTGCAGCATCAGGCCGGTCAGGTAGGCGCAATAGGTGCCCAGCACGTAGCCCAGTACCGCCAGCAGCACCCCGACCGGCGCGAGCGCGGGGTGGAAGGCGCTGGCGACGACCGGGGCGCTCGCGGCCGCACCGATGTTCGCCTGCGACCCCACCGCCATGAAGAACAGTGGCGCGCGGATCAGGCGGGCGACCAGCAACATCAGGCCCGCATGCACGGAAATCCAGATCAGGCCGAGCAACAGCAGGAAGGGCTTGTCGGCCAGCGCCTTCAGGTCCATCTGCATGCCGATCGTGGCGATCAGCACGTACAAGAAGACGGTGCCGATCTTCGAGGCGCCGGCGCCCTCGAGCTGGCGCGCGCGGGTCAGGCTGGCCACGACGCCGATGGTCGTGGCGATCACCACCAGCCAGAAGAACCGCGAATCCAGGCTGTAGTCCTGGAGGCGCCACTCGGCCGGCATTGACTTGATCCAGGCGACCAGCGGTTCCGCGAGGAAATGCGCGATGCCGGTGGCACCGATCCCGATCGCGAAGATCATCATCAGGTCGGTCAGCGTCGGGATGCGCGCATGCTGCGCCTGGTAGCTGGCCATGCGCTGCTTGAGGGTTTCGATGGCGGAGGTGTCGGCCTTGAGCCAGCGGTCCCACGCGTCCGCGCGCGAGGCCATGAACAGCAGCGTCGCCATCCATACGTAGCCGACGATCACGTCGACCGCCGCGAACTGGCCGAACAGGGTGGCATCGACGTCGAACACTTCCTTCATCGCCGCCTGGTTGGCGCCGCCGCCGATCCAGCTGCCGGTCAGCGTGGTCATGCCGCGCCAGGTCTCGCCAGCGACGGTTTCAGGATGCACCACGCCCATGACGGTGAAGGACACCAGCGCACCCAGCATCACGCCGACGGTGCCGGTGAGGAACATCACCAGCGCCTTCGGCCCGAGCCTGGCGATGCCGCCGATGTCCATCGACACGCAGAACAGCACGAGCGACGCCGGCAGCAGGTAGTCGCGCGCCATCGGGTAGAGGCCGGAGCCGGCGCCATCCACCAGGCCGGTGCTGTTGGCGATCGCCGGCAGCAGGTAGCAGGGCAGGATCGCCGGTACCACCGCGTAGAACTTCTTCCAGAATCCCCGCTCGCGCGACGCACCCCAGAACACGAAGCCCAGGAAGATCGCCAGCAACCCGAGGACGGCGGCATCGCTGGTGATCAGCGCGGTGGAAGGAGCTGCGGATTCTGGTGCCATGCGGGAGTCCTGCGTGGATGCGACGCGTGGCCGGGCCCTGGCCCGGCGAGGGCGGGGGTCACTGGCCGATGTGCTGCTTCAGCCAGGCGTTCACGGTGTCGTGCCACTGCACGCTGTTCTGCGGCTTCAGCACCCAATGGTTCTCGTCCGGGAAGTACAGGAACTTCGAGTCCACGCCACGGCGCTGGTGCGCGGTGAACAGCGCGATCCCCTGCTCCACCGGGATGCGGTAATCGAGCTGCCCGTGGATGACCAGCATCGGCACCTTGAACGCGGCGACGTGGTTGACCGGGTTGAACTGTTCGTAGTGCTTGGGGACGTCGTAGGGCGTGCCGCCCTGTTCCCATTCGGTGAACCACAGCTCTTCGGTGGCGTAACCCATCATGCGCTGGTCGAACACGCCATCGTGGCTGACCAGGCACTTCCACGGCGCATTCCAGTTGCCGGCGATCCAGTTGACCATGAAGCCGCCGTAGCTGGCGCCGAGCGCGCAGGCCTTGCCGCCGTCGAGGAAGGCGTACTTCTGCTGCGCCGCGGCCCAGCCCTTCTGCAGGTCTTCCAACGGGCGGTCGCCCCAGTGGCCGCTGATCGCGTCGGTGAACTTCTGGCCGTAGCCGGTGCTGCCGTGGAAGTCGATCATCACCACCGCGTAGCCCTGCCCCGCGTAGGTCTGCGGGTTCCAGCGGTAGCTCCAGCCGTTGCCGAAGCTGCCCTGCGGGCCGCCGTGGATCAGGAACGCGACGGGGTACTTCTTGCCGGGTTGGTAGTTCCACGGCTTGACCACGTAGCCGTGGACGGTTTCGTTGTTCCAGCCGACGAAGGTGAACTGCTCGAAATCGCCCCAGGCCACGTCCGGCAGCATCTCGGCCGCGGTCGGGGTGATCGCGCGCAGCGGCGCCTTGCCGTCGGCGCTGGTGGCGTAGACGACGTCGCCGGACTTCAGCGAATTGCGCGACACCGCCAGCGTCGGGCCGGCGAGGTCGAACGCGGACACGCTGCCGTCCTTCACCACCGTCTCCACTTCGCCGTTGGCGAGCGAAACCCGGAACAGCGGATGCTGGCCCAGCTCCTGCGCCGTGGTGTAGAGCCACTGGCCATCGGCCGACAGGGTGATGCCGTCGGCGGAGGCATCCCACTTCGGCGCCAGCTCCCTGGCCTTGCCGGTCGCCAGGTCCATCGCCATCAGCGCGAAGCGATCGGCCTCGAAACCCGGACGCGCCATCGCGCGGTAGTACAGGGTCTTGCCATCCGCGCCGAACACCGGGCCGGCATCCCAGGCCTTGTTCGCGGCGGTCAGGTTGCGCGCGCCGCTGCCGTCGGCGTTCACCAGCCAGATGTCGAAGTTGGTGTTCCACGGCTCCTCGCGGTCGGCCTGGCGCACGCTCATCGCCACCGACTTGCCGTCGGGCGACCACGCGAAGTCGGAGAGGTCGCCGAACGGCTTGGACGGGATGTCGCCGGCGATGTCGCCGCTCAGCAGGGTCGCCGCCTTGATCATGCCCTCGCCACCCAGCTTGGCCGCGAACACGCGGTTGAGGCGGCCGTCGTTCCAGGTGTCCCAGTGGCGGATGAACATGCGGTCGAAGACCATGCCGCTGGACTTGGTGGCCTCGACCTCGTCGAGTTGCTTCTTCGTGCACGCGAGGTCCGCCTTGCAGGCCGGGAACACCGCCAGCGCCAGCGCCACCTGGCTGCCGTCCGGCGACAGCTTGTAGCCATCGACGTCGACCGCGGTGTCGGTCAGGCGCTGCGGCTCGCCGCCGGCGAGCGGCATCGCGTACAGCTGCATCGAGCCCGACTTCGCACTGAGGAAGTACACGGTCTTGCCATCCGGCGAAAACGCCGGCGAATTGACGCTCCAGCCTTCCGGCGTCAGCCGCGAGGGCGGCCGCATGTCGCGGGTCACGAGGTTGCGCACCCACAGCGAGGTGCCCGACTTGTTGGTGGCCTTGTCGACCACGCGCTTGGCGAACAGCAGCGTGCGGCCATCCGGCGACAGCGTCGGCGACGAATGCCGGTCCATGTAGGCCATGTCGCGCACGGCGAAACCGCGGGCGGCGTCGGCAGCGGCGGCCGGAAGCATCAGCCCGAGGGCGAGCGGGAGGATGGCGAGGCGAAGGGTCATGGCGATGTCCGTGATGCGCAATGAGGTACTGCAGGATGGGAAAACGCCCGCGGCAGGCGCGGGCGTCGGGGAACGATCAGGCGGCGTTCGGGTTGGCCTTGGCGCCGGTGCGGTAGAGCAGCCAGGCGACCAGCGCGAGCACCGCGAGGCCGAGGTACTTGCCGAACTGCAGCTGCTCCGGCAGCGCGATCACGTCCGGGCGGCCGGTGGCCACGATCGGGATCGCGATCAGGATGCCCATCAGCGCCTCGCCGGTGATCAGGCCGGCCGAGAACAACGTCCCCGGGCGATGCAGGCGGTCGCGCGCGGCCTCGTCGTGGCTGCCGGCCATGCCGTGGCGCTTCTCGACCAGGTGCGCCAGCAGGCCGCCGAGGAAGATCGGCACCATCAGTTCGAGCGGCAGGTAGATGCCGATCGCCGCCGCCAGCACCGGCACGCGGAAGCTGCTGCCGCGCGCCTTGAGCATTTCGTCGATGGCGATGATCACCGCGCCCACCGCGGCGCCGATGCCGATGATCGTCCACGGCAGGTCCTTGCCACCGAACATGCCTCCGGCAACCGAAGCCATCAGCGTGGCCTGCGGAGCGGCGAGCGAATTCGGGTGTTCCGGCGTGGGTGCGCCGATCCCGTAGGCCTGCGCGAGCAGGTTCAACACCGGGGCCATGATGAGCGCGCAGGAGAACGCGCCGATGCCGAGCATCAGCTGTTGCTTCCACGGGGTGGCCCCAACCAGGTAGCCGGCCTTGAGGTCCTGCAGGTTGTCGCCGCCGACCGCCGCCGCGCAGCACACCACCGCGCCGATCATGATCGCGGCCACCGCGCCCAGCGGCGCGCCGCCGGCGCCGACCGCGGTGCGACCCGCTTCGCCCAGCAGCACCATCAGCACCACCGAGGCGAACAGGATGGTGGCGATGGTGATGCCCGAGACCGGGTTGTTGGACGAACCCACCAGGCCGGCGAGGTAGGCCGACACCGACACGAACAGGAAGCCGGCGACGATCATGATGATCGCCATCGGGATGCTGACGTGCCACATGCCGACGATGGCCTGGTACAGCAACAGCAGCGGCACCACGAACGCGACCAGCGCCACCAGCATCCACTTCATCGGCAGGTCGCGCTCGGTCTCGGCGACGGTGGCGTCGGAACCGGCGCGGGCTGCGGCGATGCCGCTGCGCACGCCCGACAGCAGCGAGTTGCGCAGCGAGAACAGCGTCCAGGCGCCGCCGATCAGCATCGCGCCGACGCCCAGGTAGCGGATCTTCGCCGACCAGATCGCGCCGGCGATGTCCTCGGCGCCCGCGCCCGCGATGTTCGCCGCCAGCGCCGGGTCGGAGTCGAGGAAGAACATGTGGTACAGCGGGATCGCGATGTGCCAGGACAGGATCGAACCGGACACCACGACGATGCCGATGTTCAGGCCGACGATGTAGCCGACGCCGAGCAGGGCCGGCGACAGGTTGGTGCCCAGGTAACCCAGGTACTTGCCGAAGAAGCCCGCGCCGGCCGCGGTATCGGGGATCAACTTCATGCCGCTTGCAGCCGCCGCCTTGATCAGGCCACCCAGCGCGGCGGAGAAGCCGAGGATCTTCAGGCCCGGGCCGGGGTTCTCGCCGGCCTTGAGCACTTCCGCGGCGGCCTTGCCCTCGGGGAACGGCAGCGGTTCCTCGACGATCATCGAGCGCCGCAACGGCACCGAGAACAGCACGCCGAGCAGGCCGCCCAGGCCGGCGATCGCCAGCACCCAGGAATATTTGAAGTCCTGCCAGTAGCCCAGGATGATCAAGGCGGGAATCGTGAAGATCACGCCCGCGGCGATCGACGAACCGGCGGAGGCGCCGGTCTGCACGATGTTGTTCTCGAGGATGGTGCCGCCGCCAAGCAGGCGCAGCACGCCCATCGACACCACGGCGGCAGGGATCGCGGTGGCGATGGTCAGCCCCGCGAACAGCCCGAGGTAGGCATTGGCCGCGGACAGGATCACCGCGAGGACGATCGCCAGCAGCACGGCGCGGAACGTCAGCTGCGGCACGGCGGAACCTGAATTCGACATCGACGCCCCTCCCAAGGCATGCAATCGGCGAAACCTAGCCCGCCACGCACGACAAAGTCCAGTGCGGTCGGTCTCGCCACGACGGCGATCGCGCCACCGGATGGCAGCGCCGCGTCATCCCGCGCGCAGGCTGAACTCGCGGCGAACGAGCCCCTCGGGGGCGCTGCTACACTCGAACCTTGCCCGATTCGGAGTTCCTGCCGCATGCCGACGCCGCGCCCGCTTGCATTCGCATTGGCCCTCGCCCTGCTCGCCGGCACCGCCGCCGGCGACGCGTCCGCCGCGAAGAAGAAGAAGCCCGCGCCGAAGCCCGCCGCCACCAACCTCGCCTGCACCGATTTCTACACCGAGGCCAACAGCGCCTGGCTGAAGGCGAATCCGATGCCGGCCAGCGGCGCGATCTCCTCGCTCGGCCAGCTGAACGCACTCGCCCTCCAGCAGCAGCGCGACCTCCTGGACGCGGCGATGAACACCCCGCAAGGCAATGTGCAAAAGCTGCTGGGCGACTTCTGGGCGAGCGGACTGGACGAGGCCGCGATCGACCGCGACGGCGCGAACCCGGTGGCACCCCTGCTGCAGCGCATCGACGCGATCCGCAAGCCGAAGGACATCGCACCCGCGATCGCCGCGTTGCACCAGGTCGGCATCCCCGTCGTCTTCAACTTCAGCGCCGAGCTCGACCTGCGCGACCTCGGGCGGCACCTCGGTTACTTCGGCCAAGGCGGGCTGGGCCTGCCGGATCCCGCCTACTACACCCGCGGCGACGCCGACACCCGCGCCCTGCTGGGACGCTACGCGGAGTACGTCCAGAAGATCCTGGTCCTGACCGGCGTGCCCGCGGAGTCGGCCGCCGCCGAGGCGCGCTCGGTGATCGAACTCGAGACTCGGATCGCCAGCGCCTCGCGCCCGCTGGTCGACCTGCGCGATCCACGCACCAACTTCTCCCCGGTGCCGACTTCAGGCCTCGGCAAGCAATACCGGAACCTGCAGCTGGATGCGTTCCTGAAGGCCCAGGGCGTGAACGACGATACGGTGTCGGTCGCCAATCCCGCGCTGTTCGCGCAACTCGACAAGTTGGTCGCCGGCCTGAAGCCGCAGCAGTGGAAGAGCTACCTGCGCTGGCGCATCGGCGACGCGATGGCGCCGTACCTGGCCAAGCCCTGGCGCGATGCCTCCTTCGATTTCCGCGGCAAGATCCTGCGTGGAGAGGCGATGCCGGCGCCGCGTTGGCAGCAGGCGTTGGATGCGATCAACCTGGCGGCCGGGCCGATGCTGGGACGCGAATACGCGGCGCGCTACCTCACGCCGCAGGATCGCCAGCAGGCGGAAGACATCGCAGTGCAGGTCCGGGATGCGCTGGCGCGTGCAGTCGAAGGCAGTACCTGGATGGGTAGCGCGGCGAAGGCCGAGGCCCTGGCGAAGCTCAAGGACTTGCGCATCGAGGTCGGCACCCCGAAGCGCGACCTCGACTACAGCGTGCAGCCGATGGGCCGCGGCAGCTTCGGCGGCAACATGCTGATCGCCGCCACCTGGCGGCATCGCGAGGAGATGCGGCGGATCGGACATGACAACGCCGGTCGCCGCTGGGAGGTACTGCCGCAGGAGCCTGCGCTGGCGTACGAGCTGGCGCACAACCGGCTCATCGTCACCGCGGCCATGCTGCAGGCGCCAGTGCTCGATGCGTCGATGCCGGCAGCCGCCCGCTACGGCGCGTTCGGCGCCCTGGTCGGCCATGAGCTCAGCCACGTGGTCGACATGCGCGGCCGCCTGGTGGACGCCAAGGGCGCGTTGCGGGACTGGTGGACGCCCAGCGAAGCAGCCGCTTGGGACGGCAAGCTGCAGCAGGTCGCGGCGCTGTACGACGGATTCGCCTACCCGCAACTCGGCAGTGTGAAGGTCAATGGCCGCCTCACCCGCGATGCTGCCATCGCCGACATCGCCGGCCTCGGCCTCGCGCGCGATGCCATGCGGGCAGCGCTCCCGGACGGCGGCACGGAAGGCGACAAGGCGTTCTACCGCGGCTGGGCGCACGTGTGGGCGCAACAGGTCACCGATGACGAGGCGCAACGACGCAGCCTTCAGGACGTGCGCCCGCCCGGCCGCTGGCGCGCCAACGGGGCGATCATGCAGGAACCCGCCTTCGCGACGGCGTTCGCATGCAAGGCCGGCAGCGCGATGCAGCGCAAGCCGGATGAGCGGATCCAGGTCTTTCCCTGAAACGCCGGCGTCGCCGCGCCGCTAGCGGACCACGCGCAAGCGCGGTCCCCGGCCGCGCCCGAACGGCGGCTGCCCGCGCCAATAGCGGATCAGCAGCCAGCCGAACAGCATCCCGCCGAGGTGCGCGAAGTGCGCCACGCCGGGCTGCAGGCCGGTGAATCCCAGCATCAGCTCGAACAGCCCGTACAGGATCACCAGGGTGCGCGCGCGCATCGGGATCGGCGGGATCAGCAGCATCACCCGTTGGTTGGGGAACAGCATCCCGTAGGCCAGCAACAAGCCGAACACGCCGCCCGAGGCACCGACGGTGCTGCCGACGTCCCCGGTCGATGCCGCCATCCACGACGTGACCAGCAGCTGGCAGAGGCCGGCGCCGGCGACGGTCGCAAGGTAGTACGCCAGGAACCTGCGCGGCCCCCACGTGTATTCCAGCGGCGCACCGAACATCACCAGCGCCAGCATGTTGAAGGCGATGTGGGCGATGTTGCCCGGGTCGTGCAGGAAGCCGTAGGTCAGCAACTGCCACGGCATGAACCACTGCTCGGGGGCATCGGGCACGTAGGGCCAAAGTTCGAGGAACGCATAGCCCTGCTCGCCGACCACCCACTGCAGCAGGTAGGCGACGAGGTTGGCGATCAGCAGCGCCTTGGTGACCCGGGGGAGGTTGAACGGCATCCGTGCGTCCTGCGATCCGCGTTGCGGTGCAACATCATACGGCGCGACGGCTCAGCGCGGCGACCAGATGGCGGCATCCAGCGACCCGTCGTCGGCCGGCATGCGCACCCGACCGCCCTGCAGCGGCACCCCTTCGGCCACGAGCCGTCGCGCCTGTTCGCGGTAGCCCGGCGATCCCGGCGGGAACGCGATGCGCCCGTCCGACCGCACGATCCGGTGCCACGGCAGCCCGGGATCCTCGTTCGCGGCCAGGATCCGCGCCACCAACCGGGCCCGGCCCGGCAACCCCGCGCGCCGCGCGATCACCCCGTAACCGGCGACCTGTCCGCGCGGCACCGCGCGGATCGCCTCGAGGATGGCGGTTTCCGGCGAGTGGCCAGGCGGCGTGCCCATCGGGTTAGCATAACGATTCCCCCGTCCCGGTCCGCCCGATGCACAACTTCGAACAAGTCCGCAGCCACCTGGTTTCCGCCGGCTACAAGCTCACCCTGCAGGACCCGTTCGTGGCCTGCGTCGAGCTGTCGCTGGCGCAGGGCAAGCGGCACCAGGCGATCTTCCTGTCGGAGCTGCAGGACGACGACGGCCGCGGCTACCTGCGGGTGAGCACCGCGATCGCGCCGACCACCGGGCTGGATGCGCGCCGCGCGCTGGCCTTCAACTGGGCCAGCCGGGTCGGCTACCTCGCGATCGGTGAACTCGACGGCGTGCCCTACCTGCAGCTGTGCGAGAACCGCCCCTACGATTGCCTGGACGCGGCCGAGGTCGACCGCCTGGTGCTGGAGATCGGCGGCATGGGCGACGAGATGGAGCGGAGGATGTCGGCCGGCGGCGACCTGCTGTAGCGATCGACGACCAGCCTCCAACGAAAACGCCGGCCCGGGGCCGGCGTTTTCGCATGCGGGGCCGGTGCCGCGGGGCTCAGGTCCAGCCCAGGGCTTCGGCGAAGCGCAGCAGCAGGTAGGCGAAGCCGCCGGCGGCCGGGATGGTCAGGATCCAGGCCCAGATGATGCGCTCGATCACCGAGATCTTGAGTTTGCGCGGGTTCTTGCCGAAGCCGACGCCCATGATCGCGGTGGAGATGCTGTGGGTGGTCGACACCGGCATGCCGAAGTTCGAGGCGGTCACCAGGATCGTGGCCGACGCGGTCTCGGCGGCGAAGCCGTCGATCGGCTGCAGCTTCACCATCTTGTGGCCCAGCGTCTTGATGATCCGCCAGCCGCCCATCGCGGTGCCGGCCGCCATCACCAGCGCACAGGTGCCGATGATCCAGGTGTCGATGTCCTGCTCCCCGCCATCAGGATGGATGAACGACAGCCAGCCCGGCAGGCTGTCCAGGGTGCCGGCCTGCTGCGCGCCGAAGATCGCCAGCGCGATGATGCCCATCGTCTTCTGCGCATCCTGCTTGCCGTGGGCGAAGCCCATGTAGCCCGCGGACAGGATCTGCGCCTTGCCGAAGAACGCGTTGACCCAGCGCGGCCGAGCCATCCGTCCAAGCGCGCCGCCGGCGCGTCCCATGCCCCAGATGATCCCGTACAGCAGGCCGAGGATCAGCACGCCGAGGGTGAAGCCGGCGATCGGCGAACTCACCATCGGCACCACGACCTTCCACAGCAGGCCCTTGTTGGTCGTCCAGCCGCCATCGCCGAGCTTGGACCAGACCAGCGCATGCCAGTCGTTGTCGGCCGCGGCCAGCGCGGCGCCGCAGAGGCCGCCGATCAGGGCATGCGACGACGACGACGGCAGCCCGAACCACCAGGTGATCAGGTTCCAGATGATCGCGCCCGACAGCGCGCACAGGATCACCTGCGAGGTGACCATCACCACGTCCTGGTTGATCAGGCCGCTGGCGATGGTCTTGGCCACGGCAGTACCGGCGAAGGCGCCCACCAGGTTCATGCTCGCCGCCAGCATCACCGCCTGGCCGGGCGAGAGCACCTTGGTCGCGACCACCGTGGCGATGGAGTTGGCGGTGTCGTGGAAGCCGTTGATGAACTCGAACACCAGGGCGGCGAGGATCACCAGCAACAGGAGGGTCAGCATGGCGCGCTCCGGGCCGGGATCAGCTGTTCTTCAGCACG
>JAFLEC010000039.1 GCA_017302095.1 Lysobacterales bacterium
GAGCCGGAAGTCGGCCTCCAGTTCGGCACGCGGGGCGCCGTGGCGGACCGCGCCGGCGTCGGCGCGCGCGCCGCACAGGAAGCCCAGCGCGTCCACCAGCAGCGACTTGCCGGCGCCGGTCTCGCCGGAGATGACGGTCAGTCCGTCGTCGAACGCCAGCTCGGCGCGGGCGACCACGGCGAAATCGCGGATGGACAGGCGGCTCAGCATGGCCGCGCATTGTGCCCGTTCGCGGGCCGTCCCCGATAGCGCTTGCGCAGGCCGGGCGCTGCGCTTACAACGCGTGGCGATGGCCCGACCCGCCGACATCGCCAACGACCCGCGTGCGCGCCAACTGTTGCGCACCCTGGTCTCGCGCCATATCCGCGATGGCGAGCCGGTCGGGTCGCAGACGCTGGCGCGGCATGCCGGCCTCGACGTCAGCGCCGCCACCATCCGCAACATCCTGGCCTCGCTGGAGGATGCCGGCCTGCTTTCGGCGCCGCACACCTCCGCGGGCAGGGTGCCGACCGCCCAGGGTTACCGCCTGTTCGTGGATTCCCTCCTGCAGCTGCGACCGTTGCCCGAGGGCGACGTCGCCCGCCTGCGCAGCGAATTGCCCGCCGGCGCCGGCACCCAGGCCCTGCTGGGCAGCACCTCGGAGCTGCTGTCGGCGATGACCCATTTCGTGGGTATGGTCAGCGTGCCCAAGCGCGAGACCTTCGCGTTCCGGCAGATCGAATTCGTTGCATTGGACCCGCACCGCGTGCTGGCGATCCTGGTGTTCGCCGACGGCGAGGTCCAGAACCGCGTGGTGCAGGTGCGCCGTGCCTTCGACCCGGCCGAACTGGAGCAGGCTGCGCGCTACCTCAATCTGCATTTCGCGGGGCAATCGCTGGCGACCATCCGCGCCAGCCTGCTGCGCGACCTGCGCGATGCCCGCAGCGAGATGGAACGGTTGCTGGCGAGCTCGGTGGAACTGGCCGAGCAGGCTTTCGCCCCCGGCCGCGACGACATGCTGCTGGCTGGCCAGACCCGGCTGATGGGCCTGCAGGAACTTGCGGACCTCGACCGCCTGCGCGCCCTGTTCGAGGCCTTCGCCGAGAAGCGCGAGCTGCTGCAGCTGCTGGAGCGCACCGCCAAGGCGCCGGGCATGCGGGTCTTCATCGGCGAGGAGACCGGCCTGGCGCCACTGGAAGGGATGTCGCTGGTCACCGCGCCATACGGCCACGAGGGCCGCATGCTGGGCGTGCTGGGCGTCATCGGCCCGAGCAGGATGGCTTACGAGCGAGTCATCCCGGTGGTCGAGGCCGCGGCCTCGGCACTGGGCGCGGCCTTGAATCCGGAGCGTTGAGGCCCCATTGCCGCGGTCAGTGCGGCACGAAGCCGCGTTCCGACTTCAGGCCATGACCCACGACCCGATGCACGACGCCCCCGAATCCCCCGACGCCGCGGCGACGGACGAACTGGAGGCGCTGCGCGCCGAACTCGAGCAACTCAAGGCGCAGTCGCTGGTCGAGCGCGCCGACCTCGAGAACCAGCGCAAGCGGATCGCACGCGAGATCGAGACCGCGCGCAAGTTCGCCAACGAACGCCTGCTCGCCGACCTGCTGCCGGTGTTCGACAGCCTCGATGCAGGCCTGGCCGCAGCAGGTGCCGACGCCGGCGCGCTGCGCGACGGCCTGGAGCTGACCTACCGGCAGTTGCTGAAGGTGGCCGGCGACAACGGCCTGAGCGTGGTCGACCCGACCGGCGCCGCGTTCAACCCCGAGCACCACCAGGCGATCAGCCAGGTCGATGCCGGCGATGCCGCCCCGGGCAGCGTGGTGCAGGTGTTCCAGAAGGGCTACCTGCTCAATGGCCGGCTGCTGCGGCCGGCGATGGTGGTGGTCGCGCGCGAGGACTGACGCAGCCCGCACCCCGCCGCGGCGCGCCCCTTGAAGCGCCCGTCGCGACCCCCAGATAGGCGGCATCGGCGCACGGCGCCCCCGAATACACGACATCCAGAGGAACAGACATGGGCAAGATCATCGGCATCGACCTGGGCACGACCAACTCCTGCGTCGCCATCATGGAGGGCGGCAAGGCCAAGGTCATCGAGAACAGCGAAGGCGACCGCACCACGCCGTCGATCGTCGCGTGGACCAAGGACGGCGAAGTCCTGGTCGGCGCCTCGGCCAAGCGCCAGGCGGTCACCAATCCCAAGAACACCTTCTACGCGGTGAAGCGCCTGATCGGCCGCAAGTTCACCGACGCCGAGGTCCAGAAGGACCTGGGCCTGGTGCCGTACGCGATCACCCAGCACGACAACGGCGATGCCTGGGTCGCGCTCACGGACGGCAAGAAGCTGGCCCCGCAGGAAGTCTCCGCCAAGGTGCTGGAGAAGATGAAGAAGACCGCCGAGGCCTACCTGGGCGAGACGGTCACCGAGGCGGTCATCACCGTGCCGGCCTACTTCAACGACAGCCAGCGCCAGGCAACCAAGGACGCCGGCCGCATCGCCGGGCTGGAGGTCAAGCGCATCATCAACGAGCCCACCGCGGCCGCGCTGGCCTACGGCCTGGACAAGGGCGACAACAAGGATCGCAAGATCGCGGTGTACGACCTGGGTGGCGGCACCTTCGACGTGTCGATCATCGAGATCGCCAACATCGACGGCGAGAAGCAGTTCGAGGTGCTGGCCACCAACGGCGACACCTTCCTCGGTGGCGAGGACTTCGACAAGCGCGTCATCGACTACCTCGTCGAGGAGTTCCAGAAGGAGCAGGGCATCGACCTGCGCAAGGACCCGCTGGCCCTGCAGCGCCTGAAGGACGCCGCGGAACGCGCCAAGATCGAGCTGTCCAGCGCGCAGCAGACCGAGGTCAACCTGCCGTACGTCACCGCCGACGCCTCCGGCCCGAAGCACCTCAACATCAAGCTGACCCGCGCCAAGCTGGAAGCCCTGGTCGACGACCTGGTCAAGAAGACCATCGAGCCCTGCCGCATCGCCCTGAACGATGCCGGCCTGCGCGCGTCCGACATCACCGAGGTGATCCTGGTCGGCGGCCAGACCCGCATGCCCAAGGTGCAGGCGGCGGTGGCCGAGTTCTTCGGCAAGGAGCCGCGCAAGGACGTCAACCCGGACGAGGCCGTCGCCATCGGCGCGGCGATCCAGGGCGGCGTGCTCGCGGGCGACGTCAAGGACGTGCTGCTGCTCGACGTCACCCCGCTGAGCCTGGGCATCGAGACCCTGGGCGGGGTGATGACCAAGATCATCGAGAAGAACACCACCATCCCGACCAAGGCGTCGCAGGTGTTCAGCACGGCCGAGGACAACCAGACCGCGGTCACCGTGCACGTGCTGCAGGGTGAGCGCGAGCAGGCCCGCTACAACAAGTCGCTGGCCAAGTTCGACCTCACCGGCATCGACGCCGCGCCGCGCGGCATGCCGCAGGTCGAGGTGAGCTTCGACATCGACGCCAACGGCATCCTGCACGTGTCGGCCAAGGACAAGAAGACCGGCAAGGAGCAGAAGGTCGAGATCAAGGCCGGCTCGGGCCTGTCGGACGACGAGATCCAGCGGATGGTGCAGGACGCCGAAGCCAACCGCGAGGAAGACAAGCGCTTCCACGAGCTGGTGACCGCGCGCAACCATGCCGATGGCCTGATCCACGCCACCCGCACCGCGATCAAGGACAACGGCGACAAGCTGCCGGGCGACGCCATCGGTCGCGCGGAAGGCGCCATCGCCGAGCTCGAGACCGCGATGAAGGGCGACGACAAAGGCCAGATCGAGGCCAAGTCGAAGGCGCTGGAAGAGGCCGGCCAGGCGCTGTTCGCGGCTGCGGCCGCCGCGGGCCAGCAGGCGGGCGGCGAACAGGCCGGCCAGCCCACGGGCGGTAACGATGATGTGGTCGATGCCGAGTTCACCGAGGTCAAGGACGACGGCAACAAGCAGGCCTGAGCGCCCGCCTGACGCGACAACTCCGACGGGCAGGCCAGTGGCCTGCCCGTCTCGGTGAAAGGACCCGGCAACAACGATGAGCAAGCGCGACTACTACGACGTCCTGGGCGTGGCCCGCAACGCCAGCGATGAAGACCTGAAGAAGGCCTATCGTCGCTGCGCGATGAAGCACCACCCCGACCGCAACCCCGGCGACGCCAACGCCGAGGCCGCGTTCAAGGAGTGCAAGGAGGCCTACGAAGTGCTGAGCGACGGCGGCAAGCGCCGCATGTACGACCAGCACGGCCACGCTGCGTTCGAGAACGGGATGGGCGGCGGCAACGCCGGCCCCGGCTTCCACGACGTCGGCGACATCTTCGGCGACATCTTCGGCAACATCTTCGGCGGCGGGGCGCGCCAGCAGGGTCCGCGCCGTGGCGCCGACGTCGGGTACATCCTCGAGCTCGACCTCGAGGAAGCGGTGGCCGGCGTCGAGAAGCGCATCGAGATCCCCACCCTGGCGAGCTGCGAGCCCTGCAACGGCAGCGGCTCCGCCGACGGCAAGGTGCAGACCTGCACGACCTGCCACGGTCGCGGCCAGGTGCGCATGCAGCGTGGTCCGTTCGCGATGCAGGCGCCTTGCCCGCATTGCGGCGGCAGCGGCAAGGCCATCGCCAATCCGTGCCCGCACTGCGATGGCAACGGGCGCGTCGAGGAGGAAAAGACGCTGTCGGTGAAGATTCCGGCGGGGGTGGACAGCGGCGACCGCATCCGCCTGGCGGGCGAGGGCGAGGCTGGTCCCGCCGGCATGCCGCCGGGCGACCTCTACGTCGAGGTGCGCGTGCGTCCGCACGCGATCTTCCAGCGCGACGGCGACGACCTGCATTGCGAAGTGCCGATCCGCATCTCGCAGGCGGCGCTGGGCGACGTGGTCCGCGTGCCCAGCCTGGACGGCGAGCTGGAGTTGCGGATCCCGGCGGAAACGCAATCCGGCAAGGTCTTCCGCCTGCGCGACCGCGGCGTCAAGTCGGTCCGCAGCCGGCATCCGGGCGACCTCTACTGCAAGGTGGCGATCGAGACGCCGGTCAACCTCACCCCGGAGCAGCGCGAGTTGCTCGAGAAATTCGAGGCCACCTTCGTCGGGGAGGATGCGCGCAAGCATTCCCCGAAGTCGGCCACCTTCCTCGACGGGGTCAAGGGGTTCTGGGACCGCATGGTGTCTTGACGCCCTCGATCGCGCGGATCGTGCGGCGCAAAGCTCGCTTCTTGACGCAGATCACCCAAGCGTGACGTGGAGAGGGGTAGGCTGCATGGTGTAAAAATCCATGTACAGGCAGCCCCCGATGTCGTACGACCCCTTGCAATCCGAGCCGCGGCCGGATCCCGGTCCGCTTCTCGATGCCCTCCAGCGGCTGCTGCTGGAACGTGTCCCGCCGAGCCTCGACCGTGCGCTTGCCCGCGTCGACGACTACCTGTTCGATCGTAGCCAATCCGGGGACGAGACCCTGGGCCTGAACGTGCTGCGCGACCTGCGTCAGGCGCGGGGACAGATCTCCCGGCGCCTCGAGCAATCGCTGCTCTCCGGATTCCGCGCCTTGCGCGATCCGATGGCGCCGGCTGCCTCGCTCGACCATGCGAGCATGAGCCTGCTGTCGGAAGATGGCCTCGAGGAGCAGCTGGCCATCGAGCAGCTTGCCGAAAGCCTTGCCCGCGCGCATGCGGGCGCGCTTGAAGTGCTCGGCAAGCGCATGGCCTGCCTGCTAGGCCGCGACAGCCTGCCGCCGGCCGAGGATCCCCTCGCGCCGACTTTCCTCGCGGGCGCTCTGCGCAGGTCGGTGGAGGCGCTCGAACTCGGCGCGGGCGTGCGCATCGTGCTGTTCAAGTTCCTGGAGCGCGAACTCGGGCCGACGCTCGGGCAGGTCTACGACCGCGCGAACACCTTGCTGGGCGGTGCGGGGATCCTGCCGCACCTGCGGACCGGCCAGCGCATGGACGGCGTGCCGGCGGGCGGAGGACGGGAGTCGGAGCAGGCGGGCGGCGCGGCGGGCAGTCCCGCGATGACCCAGCCCAGCCCCGCCGACCAGGCCACGTTCGCGACCATGCTCAACCTGCTGCAGGGGTGGCGAACCGCGGCTGGGCCCGGACTGACGGGGCAAGCCGGTGCCGGGCCAATGCAGACCCTGAGCTCCGGTGAACTGATGACCATCCTCAGCCTGCTGCAGAGCGACCTGCCCGGGCAGCTGCAACAGGACCGGCGCGAACACTCGCTGGCCAGCGAATTGCGCCGCGAGGTTGCCCAGGGCGCGAAGAAGCTCGGGGTCGCTACCGACAACCTGCACCTCGATGGGCTCGACGAGGATGCGGTGGACCTGGTGGCGCTGTTGTTCGACGTGCTGCTCGACGGGCCGCAGTTCGATCCCGACATCCGTCGCATGATCGGCCGGATGCTGGTGCCGTACGTCAAGGTGGCGGTCAAGGATCGGCGGATGTTCCTCTTCAAGGAGCATCCTGCGCGCCGCCTGCTGAACACCGTCGCCGAGGCGTGCGAAGGCAACCGCGGCGAAGCGCCGCAGGAACGCGAATTGCTCAATCGCGTCGACCACACGATCGATCGGCTCGTCGCCGAGTTCAACGAGGACGTGGCGATCTTCGAGGCGTTGGAGCAGGAGTTGCGTGCCTACATGGCGCAGCATCGCAAGCGGGTGGAGCTGGCCGAGAAGCGCGCAGCCGAGGCGCAACGCGGACGCGAACGCCTGGACCATGCACGCAGCGCAGTCAACGCAGCGCTTGCCCAGCATCGCGGGGAGCGCCAGCTTCCCGCCGTGATCGACGGTTTCATCAACCGCTACGCCGCGCACCACCTGATCCAGGTAATGCTGCGCGACGGCCACGGCTCGCCGCGGTTCGAGGAAGCGATGCTCGCGGTGGAGGACGTGTTGCTGGCCTTCGACCACGCCGAGCTGCGGACCCCGGCGGCGGAGCTGCCGGCGCTGCCGCGCAAGCAATTGCTGGAGATCCTGTCGAGTTCCGGATGCACCGGCGAACCGGCGGAGGGTGCGCTGGCCTTCATGCAGGATGCGCTGGTCCGCTTGGCAGGTGGTGAGCGCGCTGCCGATATCGCGACCCGGCTCCCCGAGCAGGTCATCGCACCCGAGCCCCCGGCGCCGCCCGAGCCCGAGCCTGTCGCGCTGCAACTGGTGGCGGGAACCGACACCCTGGACTTCGACGCCAGCGTCCTCGAGCGCATGCGCAAACTCAAGGTGGGGGGATGGATCCAGCTGCAGACCGCCGCCGACCGCATCGAACCGGCGAAGGTCTCTTGGATCAGCCCGATCTCCGGCCGCCTGCTGTTGGTGAACCGCCGCGGGATCAGGGTGCTGGTCGCTGCGCCGGAAGAGCTGGCCGCGATGGCCAAGATGGGCAAGGTGACGCTGCGCGAGGGCGACACCATGTTCGACGATGCCATGCACCAGGTGGTCGATCGGCTCAAGGCTGCAAGCATCGGATGAGGCGCGGCATGGCGCTTGCCCAGGATGGCGTGCCTCGCTAGCCTGCCCGGGATGAGCGCATCCCCGGTGAGATTGATCGTCCATGGCGCCCGTGGACGCATGGGCCAGGCCTTGCTCCGGCTCGCTGCCCTGGAACCCGCCGTTGTGGTCGTGGGGGCGGTCTCCCGCAAGCTCGATGGTCGGATCGTCGATGGCGTGCCGCACTTCCTTGCGTCCGAATTGGCGGGCGTGCCGGCGTTCGACGTCGCGGTCGACTTCAGTCTCCCCGAGGGGTTCGATGCCGTGCTGGGGCTGTGCCAGGCGCGCGGTGCCGGGCTGGTGTCCGGGACCACGGGCCTGTCCGTTGCCCAGCAGGCCGCGCTGGCGGCCGCCGCCACGACGATCCCGGTCGCCTGGGCGAGCAATTTCAGCCTGGGAGTGGCGGTATTGCACGACCTGGTCGAGCGCGCCGCGCGCGCCTTGCCCGGCTGGGACTGCGACATCGTCGAAGCCCACCATACCCGCAAGCTGGACGCCCCGTCCGGCACCGCGCTGACCCTTGGCGATGCCGCCGGGGCGGGCGGGGCGACCCCGCGCTACGCCTCGCTGCGGGCCGGAGACATCGTCGGCGAGCATCTCGTGCAGTTCGCCGGGCAGGGGGAGCGCCTCGAACTGGTGCATCGGGCGACCAACCGCGACATCTTCGCGCGCGGTGCCTTGCACGTGGCCAGGCGCCTCGCCGGCCGCGCGCCGGGGCTGTACCGGATCGCCGACGTGCTCTGACCGTTTCATGTCGAACGATGCCGCGACGGCCGTCCGCCGAGGCTGGCCGTCGGCGTCGCTTGCCGGTACAATTCCCGCTCGCCTACACACCCCAGCTCCGGATCGGCCAACGCCGCTTCGGCGCTTTCTTGCAACCCGCTTTCCAGCGACCTTCCTGCAGGGCGACGCACTTGGACATACCCGCCATCCTCGCGCTTGAAGACGGCACCGTCTTCGAGGGCATTTCCGTGGGCGCGACCGGCCTCTCCGTGGGCGAGGTGGTGTTCAACACCGCCATGACCGGCTACCAGGAGATCCTCACCGATCCCTCGTACGCGCGGCAGCTGGTCACCCTGACCTATCCGCACATCGGCAACACCGGCTGCACCGAGCAGGACGACGAAGCCGGCAAGGTCTGGGCCTCCGGCCTGATCGTGCGCGACGTCCCGCGCCGCCCCAGCAACTGGCGCAGCCAGGTCGCGCTGCCCGAGTGGCTGCGCGCGCGCGGCATCGTCGCCATCGCCGGCATCGACACCCGCAAGCTGACCCGCCTGCTGCGCGACCGTGGTGCGCAGAACGGCGCGCTGCTGACCGGATCGGCGCACGGCGAGGCACTCGACGTCGACCACGCCATCGAGGCCGCGCGCAAGTTCCCGGGACTGAAGGGCATGGACCTCGCCAAGGTCGTGAGCACCGACGCACCGTATCGCTGGACCGCCGGGCAACTCGACCTCGACCGCAATGCGTTCGCCAGCGCCGCGCCACGCTTCAAGGTGGTGGCCTACGACTTCGGCGCCAAGCACAACATCCTGCGCATGCTGGCCGAGCGCGGCTGCGACGTGCACGTGGTGCCGGCGCAGACCCCGGCCGCGGATGTGCTGGCGATGCAGCCCGATGGCGTCTTCCTGTCCAACGGCCCGGGCGATCCGGCACCCTGCGACTACGCGATCGCCGCGATCCGCGAATTCGTGGCGGCCAAGGTCCCGACCTACGGCATCTGCCTGGGGCACCAGCTGCTGGGCCTCGCGGTCGGTGCGCGCACGCTGAAGATGCCGCACGGCCACCACGGCGCCAACCATCCGGTGCAGGACCTCGATTCGGGCCGGGTGATGATCACCTCGCAGAACCACGGCTTCTGCATCGACGAGGCCTCGCTGCCGGAGAACGTCCGCGTCACCCATCGCTCGCTGTTCGACGGCACCAACCAGGGCATCGAACTGACCGACGCGCCGGCCTTCAGCTTCCAGGGGCATCCGGAAGCCTCGCCGGGGCCGCACGACGTCGCCCCGCTGTTCGACAAGTTCGTCGCCTTGATGGAGAACCACTGAGATGCCGAAGCGCACCGACATCAAGAGCGTCCTGATCATCGGCGCCGGCCCGATCGTGATCGGCCAGGCCTGCGAGTTCGACTACTCCGGCGCCCAGGCGTGCAAGGCCCTGCGCGACGAGGGCTACCGGGTGGTGCTGGTCAACAGCAACCCGGCCACGATCATGACCGACCCCGAGATGGCCGACGCCGTCTACATCGAGCCGATCAACTGGCAGACGGTCGAGAAGATCATCGCCAAGGAAAAGCCCGATGCGCTGCTGCCGACCATGGGCGGGCAGACCGCGCTGAACTGCGCGCTCGACCTGGCCGACCACGGCGTGCTGGAGAAGCATGGCGTCGAGCTGATCGGCGCCTCGCGCGAGGCCATCCGCATGGCCGAGGACCGCGAGCTGTTCAAGCAGGCGATGGCCGACATCGGGCTGGAATGCCCGCGCGCGGAAGTGGCGCGCAGCTTCGAGCAGGCGGTGCAGATCCAGGCCCGCGTGGGCTACCCGACCATCATCCGCCCGAGCTTCACCCTCGGCGGCAGCGGCGGCGGCATCGCCTACAACCGGGAAGAGTTCGAGGAGATCGTCAAGCGCGGCCTCGACCTGTCGCCGGTCGGCGAGGTGCTGGTCGAGGAATCGGTGCTGGGCTGGAAGGAATTCGAGATGGAGGTGGTCCGCGACACCGCGGACAACTGCATCATCGTGTGCAGCATCGAGAACCTCGACCCGATGGGCGTGCACACCGGCGACAGCATCACCGTCGCGCCGGCGCAGACCCTGACCGACAAGGAATACCAGCGCCTGCGCGATGCCAGCATCGCGGTGCTGCGCAAGATCGGCGTCGACACCGGCGGTTCCAACGTGCAGTTCGGCATCAATGCCCACGACGGCCGCGTGGTGGTCATCGAGATGAACCCGCGGGTGTCGCGCTCCTCGGCGCTGGCCTCCAAGGCGACCGGTTTCCCGATCGCCAAGGTCGCGGCCAAGCTCGCGGTCGGCTACACCCTCGACGAACTGCGCAATGAGATCACCGGCGGACTGACCCCGGCCAGCTTCGAGCCGGCGATCGACTACGTGGTGACCAAGATCCCGCGCTTCGCCTTCGAGAAATTCCCGGCCGCCGACGCGCGCCTGACCACCCAGATGAAGTCGGTGGGCGAAGTGATGGCGATCGGCCGCTGCTTCCAGGAGTCGCTGCAGAAGGCCTTGCGCGGCCTCGAGACCGGCAAGGCCGGGCTCGACCCGACCGGCCTCGACCTGGCCTCCGAGGACGACCTGGTGCGCCTGCGCCGAGAGCTCAAGGAACCCGGCCCGGAGCGCATCTTCCACCTCGCCGACGCCTTCCGCGCCGGCATGTCGGTGGAGGAGGTGCATGCGCTGTCGTTCGTCGATCCGTGGTTCCTCGACCAGATCGAGGAATTGGTCGAGGCCGAGGTCGACGTGTCCTATCGCGGGCTCGATGGCCTGGATGCGCGCCGCCTGCGCGCGCTCAAGCGCAAGGGCTTCTCGGACGCGCGGATCGCCGCGCTGGCCGGCACCGACGAAGGCGCCGTGCGCGCCCTGCGCAAGGCCTTCGGCGTGCGCCCGGTCTACAAGCGGGTGGACAGCTGCGCGGCGGAATTCGCGACCAGCACCGCCTACCTGTACTCGACCTACGAGGACGAGTGCGAGGCGGCGCCGAGCGACCGTCGCAAGATCATGGTGCTGGGCGGCGGCCCGAACCGGATCGGGCAGGGCATCGAGTTCGACTACTGTTGCGTGCACGCCGCGCTCGCCCTGCGCGAGGACGGCTTCGAGACCATCATGGTCAACTGCAACCCCGAGACCGTCTCAACCGACTACGACACCTCCGACCGCCTGTACTTCGAGCCGCTGACGCTGGAGGACGTGCTGGAGATCGTCGAGCTCGAGAAGCCGCAGGGCGTGATCGTGCAGTACGGCGGGCAGACTCCGCTGAAGCTGGCGAAGGCGCTGGAGGCCAACGGCGTGCCGATCATCGGCACCTCGCCGGAGTCGATCGACCTGGCCGAAGACCGCGAGCGCTTCCAGAAGCTGGTCAACGACCTCGGCCTGCTGCAGCCGCCGAACCGCACGGCGCGCAGCCCGGAAGAGGCGCTCAGCCTGGCCCGCGAGATCGGTTACCCGCTGGTGGTTCGCCCGAGCTACGTGCTGGGCGGCCGTGCGATGGAAGTGGTGCATGCCGACGCCGACCTCGCGCGTTACATGCGCGAAGCGGTCAAGGTCAGCCACGACTCGCCGGTGCTGCTCGACCGCTTCCTCGACAACGCGGTCGAGGTCGACATCGACGTCATCGCCGACCGCGAAGGCCGCGTGCTGGTGGGCGGCGTGATGCAGCACATCGAGGAAGCCGGCGTGCATTCCGGCGATTCCTCCTGCTCGCTGCCGCCGTATTCGCTGTCCGCGCGCACCCAGGCGCGCCTGCGCGAACAGGTGGTGGCGTTGGCCAAGGCGCTCGACGTGGTCGGGCTGATGAACACCCAGTTCGCGGTGCAGACCGGTGCCGACGGCGAGGACGTGATCTACCTGCTGGAAGTCAATCCGCGCGCCAGCCGGACCGTGCCGTTCGTGTCGAAGGCGATCGGCCGCCCGCTGGCGAAGGTCGCGGCGCGCTGCATGGCCGGCAAGACCCTGGCCGAGCAGGGCGCGACCGACGAGATCATCCCCGGCTACTTCTCGGTGAAGGAAGCGGTGTTCCCGTTCGCCAAGTTCCAAGGCGTGGATCCGATCCTGGGCCCGGAGATGCGCTCCACCGGCGAGGTGATGGGCGTGGGCCGCAGCTTCGAGGCCGCCTTCGCGCGCGCCGAGGAAGCCGCGAACATCAAGGCGCCGCAGCCGGGCAAGGCGTTCATCTCGGTGCGCGATCCGGACAAGGCGCGGGTGCTGCCGGTTGCCCAGTACATGATCGAACGCGGCTTCGGCATCGTCGCCACCAGCGGCACCGCCGACTTCCTGGCCGCCAACGGCGTCGCCTGCGAGCGGGTGAACAAGGTCATCGAGGGCCGCCCGCACATCGTCGACCTGATCAAGAACGGCGAGATCAGCTACATCGTCAACACCACCGAGGGCCGGCAGGCGATCGCCGACTCCTTCTCGATCCGGCGCGAGGCCCTGCAGCAGCGCGTCACCTATTCGACCACCGTGTCCGGCGCGAATGCCTTGCTGCATTCGCTGGACCACCGCGGCGCGGGCGACGTGCTCTCGCTGCAGGAACTGCACAAGGAACTTGCATGAGCCGCGCCCCCATCACCGCCAAGGGCGCTGCGCGCCTGCGCCTGGAGCTCGAGGAACTGAAGTCGGTCAAGCGGCCGGCGGTCATCGCCGCGATCGCCGAGGCACGCGCCCACGGCGACCTCAAGGAGAACGCCGAATACCACGCCGCGCGCGAGCAGCAGGGCTTCATCGAAGGTCGCATCAAGCACCTCGAGTCCGAGCTGTCGCACGCGCAGGTGATCGACGTCGCGACCCTGCAAGCCGGCGACAAGGTCGTGTTCGGCGCGACCGTGGTGCTGGCCGACAGCGAGACCGACGAAGAGCGGACCTACCAGATCGTGGGCGACCTCGAGGCCGACATCAAGCAGGGGATGATCGCGATTTCCTCGCCGGTGGCGCGCGCCCTGATCGGCAAGCACGAGGGCGATGCGATCAGCATCGAGGCCCCGGCCGGGACCCGCGAGTACGAGATCGTGTCGGTGCAGTACCTGGGCTGAGCGATGCCGCGGCTGACGCTGCTGCTGCCGGCCGCCGCGCGCCTGGGTGGACGGGCCTTGCCGCCCGAAGTGGCGCGCGTGCTGGGGCGGGGCGACCTGTCCCGCGCC